>JALUZN010000175.1 GCA_027011835.1 Draconibacterium sp.
ATTTATGTTGGATTAAATGCGAACAATTTAGAATCACCACATTCAGTATCGATTTATAACGAAGGCAAAAACCTGATTATTACCGGTGGTAATTCGAAAAGCGTATTGTATGCTGTATTTACTTTTCTCGAAAACTATCTGGGCTGTAAATGGTACTCCCCTGCGGTCGAAAAAATCCCACAAGTAAAGACCATTTCAATTCATACTCCGTTGAATTTTGTTTACACACCGCCAATTACAACCCGTACTGTACACTCGCGGCTATTTTACGACAACCCCGATTTTGCCGACAAATTAAAAGTAACACACAATGCATTTCCGGGTTATGTTTCCACTGCCCGTGTACATACTTTTCACCGTTTTGTTCCCGAAAAAGTTTACTTTAAAACGCACCCCGAATATTTTGCTTTAATAAACGGGAAACGGGTTGCAACCCAACTCTGTTTAACAAACAGCAATGTACTTAAAATTGTAACCGACTCGGTTAAAGCATATTTTAACCGCTACCCCACTGCAAATGTTATTTCGGTTAGCCAGAACGATAATACGCAACATTGCCAGTGCGATGCCTGTAGAAAAATTGACCGCGAAGAGGGTGCGGCAAGTGGAACAATGATTCGGTTTGTAAACAAAGTGGCGAAGAATTTTCCCGACAAGCAGATTTCGACACTGGCTTACCAATACACACGAAAACCGTGTAAAACAAAACCTGCCGACAATGTTCTTATTACGCTCTGTTCTATTGAGTGCGACCGTAGTGCACCCATCGAACAAAAATGCACTGACTTTGCTGCCGATTTAGTTGGCTGGAAAGCAAAAACCGATAACATCAGAATTTGGGATTATACCACACAGTTTACCAATTTTCTGGCACCGTTTCCGAACATCAGAACGTTGCAACCCAACATCCGGTTTTTTCGCGATAACCACGCAACCTGGATTTTCGAACAACACAGCAATCAGCCCAGCGAGCTGTTTGAGTTGCGTTCGTACCTTACTGCAAAACTGTTGTGGAATCCTGATTTAAATTCAGAAGAGATAATTACCGATTTTACAAACGGATACTATGAGGATGCCGGTGTATTTATTAAAAAATACATCGATTTAATTCATTCTGAAATTGAAAAAGACAGCGATTTTTTTCTCTTTTTATATGGCGACCCCGCGCAGGCATTTAATTCGTTTCTCCGTCCCGAACTGCTAGAAAAGTACAACACCTTTTTTGACGATGCAGAAAAGGCCGTTGCCGATAAACCCGCTGTTTTGCAACGGGTAAAAGTTGCCCGCATCAGTACCGATTATGCAATGTTAGAAATGGCTCGCAACGGAATGTCGGCAAAATTTCAACTGCTTGAAAACGGAAAGGTTTCGGCAGATGTAAAAAAACGGTTAACCCGATTTAAGAACAGTTGCGAAAGTGCAAATATTACACTAATGAACGAAATGGGTTACACTGTAAGAGAGTACCTCGATTTATATAACGAAACAATAAAAAAAGCAGCTATGCCAAATATTGCGCGAGGGAAAAAAGTAACTCTTAACACAAAACCTAAAAAATATGCCGACGAAAATCCTCAAGCACTAACCGACGGTGCGCTGGGTGGAAGTAATTTTTATGCCAACTGGCTGGGATTCGAAGGAAATAATCTCGATGCCGTTATCGACCTCGGAAAAACAGCTTCAATTCATTTTATCTCGTCGGCTTTTTTGCAGGTTACCAACCACATTGTTTTCTTCCCCGAGCGCGTGAGTTATTACTATTCAACTGACAATAAAAAGTTCAGAAAAATAAAAACAGTAATAAATTCCACTCCTCTGTCTAAAACGAGTAAGAAAAACGATGTTAAAAATTTTGATTTATTTTTTTCTCCGGTAAAAGCCCGTTATATAAAAATAGTTGCAAAAAATATTGGCAAAGCACCGGCCTGGCATAATGCTGCCGGGTTGCCTGCCTGGATTTTTGTTGATGAGGTAATTGTAAATTAATATTCTTGAACGACATTGCTTTTTTCGAGAACCTAAATGGATTGAGTATATTTGTAAACATAAACCTAAAGAAAATGATAACAGTTTTGAAAAGAGTTCCCAAAAGTATATTTCTGTTAATAAGCATTGTTAGTTTCGTGTTTATTCTGCCTCTGCTTAAATATCCGCGATTAACCGAACTGTTTAATGCAATTGCTTATTCGTTTATGTTGCTTTCTGTTTTTTCCATAATCGATAAGAAAACCCGCTTTTTAAAATATATGGTTGTTGCTGCATCTTTTCTAATCTGGCTGATGTATTTCTCGAGTTCGCAAGCAAGTAGTTACGTTGCATTTCTTTTTTCGGTTGTGGTATTTACCATTACAACAGTAGTTATGGTTATGCAAATTGTGTCGAGTAAAACGGTTACCGGAAAAGTAATTGTTGAAACCATTTGCGGTTATTTACTTATTGGTGTAATATTTGGGTTTCTTAATTCAGTACTGCTTTGGATAAACCCCGGCTCGATTGGAATAGACAGCCCTAAAACTATGGCTGATATTATGTATTACAGTTTTATTACCATAACAACAATTGGGTTTGGCGATATTTCCCCCGTTTCGCCGGGAGCAAAATCACTCAGTATTCTTTTTGGTGTAATCTCGCAGCTGTACCTTACAATTATTATGGCTCTTATTATTGGTAAGTTTTTAAATAGTAAAAGCGCGTAAGTTACAGGGAGAGGATTTGAATGAGAACAACTAAAAATGAACCGAATGAATTTTTATTATCCGAACTTCGAAACGGAGAGGAAAGAGCGTTCGACTTTATTTTCAGAAGAGAAGAATAAAATAAATAGCAGCAGCCGGCCAAATGTAGAGCAATGTTGCAAATCCGGTTTTAAAAGGAAATACAAAAATAGAGAATCAGCAAAAAAAAGTTGCCTTTTAACGTTTAAATTCAAACATTTGCGTTCCTTTTTTGTACTATTAAAACAGAAAACAGAAGCATGATTAGATTAAAACTTTGGCTATTACTAAATAGTATTGCATTTGCAGGGTTTATAAATGCACAAAATACCATTACAAAATTCAATAAAAAGGTACCGTTCCCGGTGTGCTATGGAACAGGAGTTGTCTCTAAATCATCAGTTCCGCCGCCCGATGATTTTATTTTAAAATCGGGTACTGAAAAAAAATGCGATATAATTGTGAATTACAGTCTTTTCCCGCAAAAGGCAATAGATGCATTTGAGTACGCAGTTAGCATTTGGGAAAGTGTTCTCGAATCTGATGTGCCAATTTATATTCAGGCAAATTGGCGTTCGTTAGACGAAAATGTGTTGGGAAGTGCCGGCCCGGCAGCTTATTATACCGACTTTAAATACATTCCACACGAGCATATTTATTATCCGGTAGCCATTGCCGAAAAAATTACAAAAACAGAAATTACCGGCCCGGGCACGCCCGATATAAATGCCACATTTAGTAAAGATGTTGAATGGTATTATGGTACCGACGGCAATACTCCTTACGAGATGTACGATTTTGTTTCGGTGGTTTTGCACGAAATAGGACACGGACTTGGGTTTACCGGATTCTTTTATGTTAAAGATTTACAGGGTGCGTATGCATACAACGAACTTGGTGATATTGCCGCTTTCGACCGGCTTGTTGAAAAAGACAACATTCAATTGATAGACTCTTCTGAATACATAATCCCATCGTTTAAGTTAGCACGGGCTTTTACTGCAAAATATTTATATGCAAATAGCCCGTATGCTATTGCTGTAAACAATAATAAACAGCCGCGCCTCTATTCTCCCTCGGATTACGATGAGGGGTCGAGTATTTATCATCTCGACGATTATACTTACCCTGTGGGAAATAAAAATTCGCTGATGACCCACGCAATTGGGAAAGGAGAATCAATTCATAACCCCGGCCCGTTAACAACCGGAATTATGGCCGACATTGGCTGGCAAAATATTTACTTCGACTTTAAGAAACCAAAAGATATTGAGCAGGTTAAGCCAATTGTTTTTGATACTGAAGTTTTAAGCGACATTAAACTCGACACGACTTCGCTATTTGTTTTTTATTCGAACGATAATTTTACAAACCATATCGATTCGATGCAACTTACAGCTACCGATGTTGCAAATCGGTATTCAGCTCAACTTACTCCCGACTTTGAACAAGGAACAATTCACTATTATCTGATTGCAAAAGATACAATGGGCCGGCCGTTTACTTTGCCTACCGAAGCACCAAAAATACTTTACACGGTAACTATTGGCCCCGATACAATATTGCCTGTTATTCATCACTCGCCAATTCCCTATTTTCTTCTGGCCGATAAGGATTTGACAATTTCAACAAATGCCGACGATAATTTAGGTGTCGACTCGGTTTGTGTTGAATACGAAATAAATGGAGTTGAGCAACAACCGTTTCCATTGCATCTCGACACACTCACTTCCTACTCGGGCACCTTTACTTTCAATTTAGAACAGTTGGCCGATGGCGACCAAATTACCTATCGGATTATTGCAATCGATTCGGCAGCTGCACACAACAAAGCAGTTGCTCCGGCACAAGGCTCTTTTTCGTTTAACGTCGAAAAACTTTTTGCTCCGGTAGGTGGTTATATTAATAATTTTAATACTCCTTCGCCCGACTTTATTCTTACCGATTTCGATGTGTTTACCGATACACTTTTCGAGAATGCAGCTTTACACAGCCCGCATCCCTATCCAAGTCCGAATAGAGATAATGCATTTTACGAATTTTCGACCCTGTTAAAACATCCCATTATTTTAACCGAAGGCGGAAAAATAACTTTCGACGAAATTGTTTTGGTTGAGCCGGCAGAGCCTCAGGCGGTATTTGGCGATGACAATTTTTGGGATTATGTAATTGTTGAGGGAAGTAAAAACAGAGGAGAGAGTTGGTTGCCTTTGGCCGACGGTTACGACTCGGGAGATAATACTACTTGGGAAGCAAATTATAATAAAAATATGGAAGAATACGATTCGCAAACAATTGGTATTCCGAGTTGGTATAAAAACCGTGAAATAGATCTTTTGGGTAACGACACATTTCAGGTAAACGATACCATTCTAATTCGTTTCCGGTTGTTCTCCGATCCTTATGCACATGGCTGGGGCTGGGCAATTGATAATCTTCGCATTCAATTCCCGGTTTCGGCAGAGTCCATTCTTACTCAAAATAATGTTGTGGTTTACCCAAATCCGTTTAACGACCATATTACAGTTTCTGTTCAGGCAAATTCAACCATCGATTTACTTGAGTTTGACCTGTTTAATTCGGTTGGACAAAAAATACATTCGACACTGAAAAAAAATAGTATAGGCAAAATTACGCAGAGATTCGATTTAAAAAACTTTGCCAACGGATTGTATTATTTGGTTGTTCAGGAGAACGGAAAAAAGATACTTTCGAAAAAAATTGTAAAAAGCAAAAATTAACGAAACTTCTCTTTTTTTGAGTTTTTTAGATGATTCTTATCAGTTTAAAAATATATCTCTATATTTGCCAATAAATTATTGAAAAATGAAAGCAAATTTTAACAATATCTATTTTTACTTCTATTATTATTTTTGGCTCAAAAATTGAGATCGGGAAGTAGATATTGTTATTAATTAAAAATATTTTACAGAAAGGTCTCGAAAAAATTCGAGGCCTTTTTTTATACAAAAAAACCAACCTAAAAAATGCAGTAATGAGAACAACAATTGTTGGATTGGGTTTAATTGGAGGATCGTTGGCAAAAGATTTAAGAAGATTGAACTTTGCCACCGAACTTACCGGAGTTGAAATAAACGAAACACACGCTCAAAAGGCGATAGAAATAGGTTTGGTTGATAGCGTGAAACCGCTGGAGGAGGCGATAAAAGATACAGATATCGTAATTCTTGCTATCCCGGTTGATAAAGAGTTGCAAATACTACCCTCAATTTTAGATGGAATTTCGGAAAATACAACGGTAATAGATTTGGGTTCAACCAAAAAAACAATTGTCGATTCAGTAAAAGGGCATAGCAAACGACGAAATTTTATTCCTGCACATCCCATGTCGGGCACCGAAAATTCGGGACCTGAAGCAGCACTCGAAAATCTGTTTAAAGGGAAAATTACCATTTTGTGCGACCACAAAGATTCGGGACCTCAGCATTTAGCGTTGGTAGAAAAAATGTTTCAGAGTTTGGGAATGGACATTGCGTATATGACCGCCGACGAGCAAGACCATAGCACTGCTTTTGTTTCACACCTTCCTCATGCTGCTGCCTACGCACTGGCAAATGCCGTTCAGTCGAAAGAAGATGGTAAAATTATTTTCGATTTGGCAAGCGGAGGTTTCCGGTCAACGGTTCGGCTGGCAAAAAGTTCGGGAGAAATGTGGCATCCCATTTTCAGGCAAAACAGAAAATATGTGGTCGAGTCGCTCGATGTTTATATTAAGCATTTACAAGAATTCAGCGATTGTTTAAAAAGTGAAGACGACGACAAACTGTGGGAGTTAATTGAAAATGCCAATAAAATACGAAGCATTTTAGACGGTGAAAACCCTCATTTAATTAAAAACGAAGAGAAGTTAGTAAAACTTTATACAAAATAATTATGGCAATAAAATTAGATATTAATCCGATAAAAGCGTGGTTGCCGGGAAAAACCGATCCGCTTTTAGTTTCCGGTCCATGTAGTTTAGAGACCGAAGAACAAGTATTAGAGACTGCCCGTTTACTGGCAAAAGATCACCGTGTACATGTATTTCGGGGTGGTGTTTGGAAACCCCGCACCCGGCCCGGGTCGTTTGAAGGAGTGGGGTCTGTTGGTCTAAAATGGCTACAAATGGTAAAAGAGGAAACCGGATTGCTGGTGGGAACAGAAGTGGCAAACGCACAACACACCGAAGAGGCATTAAAAGCCGGAATAGATGTGCTTTGGATTGGTGCCCGTTCTACAGCAAGTCCGTTTGTGGTGCAGGAAATTGCCGATGTGTTAAAAGGAACAGATTCGGTAGTAATGATTAAAAATCCGGTAAACCCCGATGCTCAATTATGGATGGGGGCAGTTGAGAGAGTTTACCGGGCCGGTATAAAAAATATTGTAGGAATTCATCGTGGGTTTACGCCGTTTCGCGAAACAAAATACCGCAACTATCCCAACTGGAAAACATTTATTGAATTGCGTCGATTGTTGCCAAATTTGCCTGTAATCTGCGACCCGAGCCATATTGCAGGGAAACGCGAATACCTGTTCGAAATTGCTCAAAAAGCTTTCGATATGGGTATGGACGGACTAATGCTCGAATCGCACCGAGACCCGTCTGTGGCACTTAGCGATGCCGCACAACAATTAACTCCGGCAGATCTTGCAAAACTGCTCGACGATTTGGTTATTAGATACGAAAATGCATCGAACCCCGATTTCGAAAACCAGTTGGAAGTTTTACGAAACCGAATCGATTCAATCGACTCTGAATTACTTGAATTGTTAGCATCGCGGGTCGATATTGTGAAAAAAATTGGTAAATATAAACGCGAAAACAATGTTACTGCACTGCAAATGAATCGTTGGAGCCAGTTGATGGAGAACCGTGTTAAAACCGGGAAAAGTATGGATCTAAACGAAACGTTTGTTAAAATTCTATTTCAACTCATACACGAAGATTCGGTACGTATGCAAACCGAGATTCTGGATAATGAATAAATGCCGGAATTTCTTTGAGATTGAGCAAATAAAAAAGCCTGTAAATTAATTTACAGGCTTTTTAAATGTAGCGGGAGCAGGACTTGAACCTACGACCTTTGGGTTATGAGCCCAACGAGCTACCAACTGCTCCATCCCGCAATATATCTTTATTTCAATTGAAATTTCTTTCGTAACGGGTTGCAAATATAAGCACTTTTATGAAATCGACAAAATTGTTTTTGCTTATCTGTAAAAAATGAAATAGATAACGAAATAAAAAATGCTATCTGCTCAATAACTACGGGCTGTCCGAGCCATCTTTCCAATGTAAACTTAACCTGTTTTTTTGCGATGCAGGCAAATTATTAATTCGGGTTGAGTGGCTATCCGCGAATCGAATTGACCATAAAGTAAAAGGATTTTAGCATCGGTGGTTTTTATAAACATCTGCACTTTACAAAGTCCAAATCCGACGCATATCTGAGCTGTTTAGCAGACCCTAGTTAAAATTTGCAATCTCTTTATAATTGAAAAATAGTTTATTATTCTGTTTTGTTTACTTTTGAGTAAAAGTATTAATTATGAATCGTAGATGTAAAACATTCACATCCGGGAAGATGATTAAAAATACATCAAGTTACCTACGATACCTTATTCGTAAACAATTTTAGTTTTATGAGATTAGGAACAAAAATAGTATTATTTGGAACTCTTCTTCTGCTTATTTTTGGATGTACCCCAAAGTTGCCAAAAGTAAAAATTGAAACCTCAGTTGGTAATATAGTGGTTGAAATAGATACAATAAATGCGCCTGTAACGGCAACCAATTTTTTAAACCACGTAAATGCCGGAACCTATAAAAATGCTGTTTTTTATCGGGTTGTGCGAATGGATAATCAACCGAATGACTCTGTGAAAATTGAGGTTATTCAGGGTGGACTGTTAAACGACAAAGAGATTGATAAGGTAAAACCAATAAGGCACGAAACCACAAAAGAGACAGGGTTAAAACACTTAAATGGCACTATTTCGATGGCGCGACTGAAGCCGGGAAGTGCGTCGACCGAATTTTTTATTTGTATAAATAATCAGCCCGAACTCGATTTTGGCGGAACACGAAATGCCGATGGACAAGGGTTTGCAGCTTTTGGAAAAGTAGTGAAAGGAATGGATATTGTGCATAAGATTCAACTCGAGAAAGATAAAAATCAGATGTTAATTCACCCGGTAAAAATTTTAAATATCGAGCTTTTAAACTGAAATGAATTTTCAAATTTATAGGTCGAAATTTATCATTAGCATTGTCTCGTGGCTAACATATAATAACTTTTCTGTCTATTTATTCGCTTTGATAGTTCAAAACTCTTAACTTTGTTTGCAACTAAACGTCAAAATGCAATCAAAAAATCAACCATCAAATAAATCATTTCTCAAATTGGCTTTAAAAAAACAGTTCATTCACGGCATCTGTAGTTTTAGCGATCGTTGGTGCGAACGGTGTACAAAAACGCAGCATTGCATGAGTTTTGCGTACCGCCAACACATTAAGGGTGTCGATATGGATTTGGTTGATAATGATTTGGCAAACGAAAGATTTTGGAATGCAATAGAGAGTGTTCTTAAAAATAAAGGAAGTTTTTCATCGTTCAAGGTTGACTTTTCAGAAACAGATGAAAAATTAATTACGGAATCGGCTCTGAATTATAAGTCGCAAATAGAGAGTTGGTTAGTGGAGAACAAGCTGGTTAATAAGGAAAAGGCCGGTTTAAAACTCCTCGAATATGGCGAAAACGAACAGATAACATTTGCCGATTGTGTTGAAATTATTCGTCGCTACAGTTCGCTTATTCCAAATAAGGTTGAACGCTCATTAAATGAAAAAGATGAGCGTGGTAAAAACCCCGATATTACCGATAAATTAAATCCTTATCGCGACAATGTTGGTTCGGCAAAAGTTGCTGTAATTGCGGTTGAACGTTCTATTGCCGCTTTTTTATTACTTCAGAATGAACTGAATGAAGATGAAAAGATAATCTCGGATTTAATGAATCAGCTTCTTGAAATTAAAAACCAAACATTAACAATCTTCCCCGATGCTATGCAATTTATCCGCCCCGGATTTGATGAATAGTAGTGTTTTTCTTCAATAAATAGTTTCGAACAACCAATTTGTCCATTAGGCCAAATACTACTAATGTATTGGACGATTATTTCGCAGATTTAAAGAACAAATTAAGAAACCAAAATGGGCTTTCACTTTTACGTAAAAAGAAATTTATCGATGGGTTTTTGGAGGTATGAAGACTCTAAAAAGGTTAAAGGGACCCAATAATATGAACCCCTTATTTTCAACTTTTTTTGTCGGTCATCAAGCTATCCCTGACAAGTTGCTCCCCAGCAGAGCTTGCTTCTGTTTTACTTGATTTAGCAAAAATAAAATCAATAGTTTTTTTATGAGAAAGATTATTAATAAAAAAGACCAACCATTTTTTTTATGTATCTATTCAGGTCAACAATAATTGGTAGCTAATTTAAAAGGCATTAAAGGGTTTTTATTATTTTTTATAGCTGTATCGCAAACCGATCTTAATA
>JALUZN010000176.1 GCA_027011835.1 Draconibacterium sp.
GTGTTGAACGTTGAATAACGAATGATGAATGTCGAATAACGAATGAAGAATAAATCTGCAATCGAAATTCTGTCCTAGGCACACCTTCGTGGTTAATTGAAATTCGTAATTCTAAAAAATAATGTCGAATGATGAATAACGATTATCGAATTTGCCATATTGAGTGTTGATTGTTGGGTGTTGAATATTGAGTGTTGAACGTTGAATAACGAATGATGAATGTCGAATAACGAATGAAGAATAAATCTGCAATCGAAATTGTACTGAAAAAGTAGCTTTTTTTAAAAACTCCACAAAACTTACAACAACCGTTGTTTAACCCAACTGTTTTATATAATTTCGAGAATATCTTTTTAAGAGTCAAAAATCATAAAAAATAAATACGATTAAACATTCAAGATAAAAGATTTCAAGCACAGAAACATGATTTAGTTAAAGTGCTAATTTTCTTGTCTTGTGTCTTGATTCTTGTGTCTTGATTCTAAAATTTAACCAAATGAAGTCACTAATGAAAATTTCTTTATTTATTGCATTTACAGCATTTCTTTTTGCATGCCAGCAGCCAAAAGAATACAGCGAAAATGGATGGAAAATTGTTTCGAACTCGAATGATGGAACATTAACTTTTTCGCAAAGTAAGCTGGGCGTTGTGTTTGCCGATGTACACCTTTTAAAAATGGAGGGCAAATCTGCTGTAAGAATTAAAAGTTGGGAAACCGAGATAAAAGACGGGGCAATTGTTTTAACAATAAAAGAACCCGTCAGCGCCGAGTGTTCGATAGTTGTTTCCGATTCGACCGTAAATTTTACATGCAACGCCAAAAATATTTATATCGAAGGAATTGCTCCTGCCGGCGAAAAGCGTATTCCGGCTCGTATTGCAAGTCAGGATAACGATGTAATGTACACACAAATGGGTTTTGTTTCGGCCACTAATATATATCATCTTTTCGATATGAATACCGATGTATTAATTGGCTTTCCCGAAGGCAGTAAGTTGGTGCGAAATGTTAACGATAACAGTTTGATGGATATTAAAATTGCTCTTTCAAACGAGCCTGAGATTACGCTGGTCAATAATTATTATACCAACGTTGTTGGTTTGGTCGATAATCAGAAAACGAAATTTAAGCCCGTATTCGTTCCCATATCGAATCGGTTTAAAACGGCTCCGACAGGCTGGAGCAGTTGGTATTGTTACTATATGAGTCCGACCGAAGAGACATTAATGGAAGAGACCGATGCATTGGCAAAAAAGTTAAAACCTTATGGATTAAAATATGTACAGCTCGATGCCGCTTATTCGCGAGGAGTTGATGCAAACTGGCTGAATTGGGATAAAAAGCTCTATCCGAACGGCGGGAAAGCATGGTTTAAACATGTGCGAGACAACGGATTAGTGCCGGGATTATGGCTGAATATTCATGGAGCCAACTCTAATCATCCGTCGATGGCCGATAAATACCCCGATAATTTTTATTTAAAAGACAAGGAGGGGAAAATGTCTCATATTTGTTGTTCGGCCGACTCAACAATGAATCGCCTCGACTATACAAATAACGATGTAATTGAAAAACATTTACGGCCACTGTTCGAAACTCTGGTAAACGATTGGGGTCTGGGATATTTAAAAGCCGGAGGGTGGGGAACCTGGATGGATTTTTTAGAAAAAAACCGAGAAAATGCTTTTGACCCTCAGATGGATAGCCGTGAGATTTACCGCAAATCGATAAAAGTAGTACGCGATATTTTAGGCGATAAAGGTTATCTGTTAGGTTGTTCGATGCACGAAATTGGTGTTGGTTTTGGCTATTTCGACGGTTCGCGAACCGGGGGCGATGATTATGCAAATTGGGATGGTAAAGATCACTGGTCGGGAGGAATGCAGACATTTTTTAATTCGCTTTTTGGTGCCAATTATCTGAATGGAATTAGCTGGTGGTCGGACCCCGACGATGTCATGGTACGCGACCCGCTTACTCTCGACGAAGGAAAAACAATTGTGACAACCATCTCGCTTTCGGGGCAGGCGTATGTTTTTAGCGACTATGTTGCAAATTTCTCCGAAGAGAGACTTCATAATTTTCTTACCAGCAAATACAATATTGGGTGGGCCGGTAAATATCCTAAATTGGTAAAGCCGTTACCGGACGAAAAACTGGAGTTGTATAAAAAAACAATGCCGGCAATGCCAATAAAAGCAATGGATTTGTATCCTTATAAAACAAAACCTGCTTGTTGTCCGGAACCTGCTTCGTTTCCAAAGGCACTCGACTTAAAAGTAAATGCTGCTACCGGACAGTACGATGTAATTTCGATGTACAACTGGGCTGATAACGACACCATAAGAACACTTAAGCTTGATGCCGATCTTGGACTTGATGTGGATAAGAGTTACCTCGCGTTCGATTTTTGGAATGCAAAATTATTAGACGTTAAAAATAACAAGTTGCAAAAGCTGGTTCCAAAACACGGTACTTGCGCAATTCTTCTCAGAGCAGCTACCGGGCTACCACAGGTACTCGCTACATCGCGCCATCTTACGGCGGCAAAAAGTTTAAGCAATGTAACCTGGAACGAAGAAAAACAGATGCTTTCAGGTGAGTCGGTAACTGTGCTGGGCGATAAATACAGCTTGTATTTTTATGTGCCTTCAGGATATCAAATTAAAACCAACACAGTTTCAAATGGCCGGGCAGAAACAACGCAGCTCGAAAATAATTTGCTGCAATTAAGTTTTCAGGGAACGGAAAAACCCATTAAATGGTCGGTTGAGTTTAGTAAATGATGATACGTCTTCACCTTAACGAAAAATAACACAACAATTCAACAGAAATAGATTCGTTCGTATAATTTTGCCTATTTATTTCGTTTAACTTAGTACAATACTTCGTTAAATTTATTCAAGGGTTTTTTGGTAGGAGAGGAGTTTGTGATTTAAGATTGTATTAGTAAAAAACATTA
>JALUZN010000177.1 GCA_027011835.1 Draconibacterium sp.
ATTTTTTCAAACTATCCTTCCAATACGGAATCTCAATACCAAATGTATCTTTTATTTTTATTTTATTCAGTACGCTATAATGCGGACGTTTTGCCGGCGTCGGAAATTCATCGGACAAAACCGGCACTACTGAACAATTAATTTCCGACATTTCAAAAATTGTTTTTGCAAAGTCGTACCAGCTGCAAACTCCTTCGTTAGAGAAATGATAAATTCCGGGAACAAAATTTACAACATTTTTTTCGGAAAGCTGAATAATTGATAAAATTGTTTTGGCTAAATCGGCTGCGTAAGTTGGAGTGCCCACCTGGTCGAAAACTACTTTTAAATTGTTGCGTTCGGCACCCAGTCGGAGCATTGTTTTTACAAAATTGTTTCCAAATGCCGAATACAGCCATGACGTTCTGATAACAACTGTTTCGGGGTTCTCGTTAAAACTGTTTAATTCGCCCTGTAATTTTGTTTTTCCGTAAACTCCCTGAGGATGAACCTCTTCGACTTCGGAATAGGGCCGGTTGGCAGTGCCGGAAAAAACATAGTCGGTTGATATATTTATAAATTTAGCTTGAATCTGTTTTGCATATTTAGCAAGTATTCCGGGAGCAACGGCATTTATTTTTTCGGCCATTTCCGGCTCCTCTTCGGCCTTGTCTACAGCTGTGTATGCTGCACAATTAATTATATATCCGGGTCTGTTTTTTTTGAAAAAATTTTCAACACCAATTTCGTTGGTAATATCCAGTGAATCGACATCGGTAAATTGATATTCGAATTCGGAGAATTGATTTACCAACTCTTTCAATTCGCTTCCCAACTGTCCGTATGCACCGGTAATTAATAGTTTCATATTAAAAAGTAAAATTTATTTCAGCATTTTTAAAAGCAGGTGCCTGCCTGTCTTTTTCCGAAATAATTTGTTGCGAATTCTCCAAATGCCAGTCAATATTCAATTTTGTGTCAAACGGATTTATTGACCGTTCAGCCTCTTTTTTGTACAGATTGTCGCATTTGTAACTAAAAATAGCTGTTTCGCTTAAAACGGAAAAGCCGTGTGCAAAACCCCGGGGTACAAATAGCTGTTTTTTATTCTTGTCGTTTAATTCAATGCCAAACCACTCGCCAAATGTGGGCGACCCTTTTCGTAAATCAACGGCCACATCGAAAACACTTCCTTGTACAACCCGTACCAGTTTTGCCTGTGCAAATTCGCCCAGCTGGTAATGCAATCCGCGAACCACTCCGCGTACCGATTTCGATTCGTTATCCTGAATAAAACCGGCATCAATACCGGCATCGACATACCTTGCTGATTGATACGATTCGAAAAAATAGCCCCTGTCGTCGTTAAAAACAGTTGGCTCAACGACAAGTAATCCGGGAATTTTTGTTTTTATAATCTCCATAAATCTTAAAACGAAAAAATTTGTTTATCGGCCAGACTTAATAAATACTCGCCGTACTGATTTTTGCTAAGAGGCTGTGCCAGCTCAATTAGCTGTTCTTTCGAAATGAATCCTTTTTTATAAGCAATCTCCTCAATACACGAAACTTTTAATCCTTGTCGCTGTTCGATGGTTGCAATAAAATTCGATGCCTGTAACAGACTCTCGTGTGTGCCCGTGTCGAGCCAGGCAAAACCACGTCCGAGCAGTTTTACTTTCAATCTGTTCTCTTCGAGGTACAACCGGTTTAAGTCGGTAATTTCCAGTTCGCCCCGTTTCGAAGGTTTTAAATTTTTTGCTTTTTCCACTACATCGTTCGAGTAGAAATAGAGTCCGGTTACGGCGTAATTTGATTTTGGATTTTCCGGTTTCTCCTCCAGCGAGATTGCTTTTCCTGTGTTGTCGAATTCAACAACACCGTATCTTTCGGGGTCTTTTACGTAGTAGCCGAAAACTATTGAGCCATCGTCGAGTGTTGCCGCCTCTTCCAATACCGAACGAAAATTGTAGCCGTAAAAAATGTTGTCGCCCAAAATCAGGCATACATTATCGTTGCCAATAAACTCTTCTCCCAAAATAAAAGCCTGTGCCAATCCATCGGGCGAAGGTTGAATTTTGTATGAAATTTTCATTCCCAGTTGCGAACCGTCACCAAAAAGCTTTTCGTACAAACCTATGTCGGTGGGGGTCGAGATGATTAAAACTTCCCGTATTCCGGCCAGCATTAAAACCGAGAGCGGATAATAAATCATCGGTTTATCGAACACCGGAATAATCTGTTTCGAGATGGAACGTGTTATCGGGTACAATCTTGTTCCTGCACCTCCTGCTAAAATAATACCTTTCATTTTTCAGACTTTTAAATTTTTATATTTATAACGAAAGAGATTATAAATTTAAGATGTCCGATTTAAATTTGGCACCGGATATTTCATCCTTTTTTCTAATTCTTTCAGTGAGGTTGTTTCTTGTTAAATTGAAAATCTCTTTAACAAGAAACAATTTTATTGTTTTTTAAGTGCTTGTTCAAAATATGCTATTGTTTTTTGTAATCCCTCTTTTAAATGAACTTTAGGCTCCCAGTTATTCAGCTTTTCGCGTGCCAAATCAATGTTGGGCTGGCGTTGAGTGGGGTTGTCTTGTGGCAGAGGAAGATAAACAATTTTCGACTTGCTTCCCGTTAATTCAAGTACCTGCTCAGCCAGTTCGAGCATAGTAAATTCGATTGGGTTTCCAATGTTTACCGGGCCGGTAAAATCGTTGGGTGTTTCCATCATTCGAATCATTCCCCCCACTAAATCGTCGACATACTGAAAACTGCGCGACTGTTTCCCGTCGCCGTAAATTGTAATGTCTTCGCCTTTTAATGCCTGAATAATAAAGTTCGACACCACTCTGCCATCATTCAGCTCCATTCGCGGGCCATAAGTATTAAAAATGCGGATTATTTTTATCTTAACTTTATTTTGCAAATTGTAATTCACAAAAAGCGACTCGGCGCAACGTTTTCCCTCGTCGTAACACGAACGAATTCCGATTGGATTTACGTGCCCCCAGTACTCTTCGGTTTGCGGATGAACTTCGGGGTCGCCGTACACTTCGCTGGTGCTTGCCTGCAACACTTTTGCATTTACACGCTTTGCCAGCCCCAACATATTAATTGCCCCCATTACCGACGTTTTAATGGTTTTTATGGGGTTTACCTGATAATGCACGGGAGAGGCCGGACAAGCAAGATTGTAAATCTCGTCGACCTCGGCGTAGTACGGAAAAGTTACATCTTGCCGAACAAATTCGAACCGCGGATTTTGCATAAACGGAATAATTTTATCTTTTGAACTCGAAAAAAGATTGTCGAGACAAATTACCTCATTCCCCTCGTTTAAAAGACGTTCGCACAAATGCGACCCGATAAAACCTGCACCTCCTGTTACTAAAACTCGCTTCATAAAGTTTGTCTGTTTAATTTTCCAAATTTAATAAAAGAAACAGAGCTTGCAACGATTGTTTGGTTCTTAACTTTTGAATGTTTCTATTTTGCCGTTTTCCTAAGTAGTTTTTAATTTCCTGTAAAAGAAAACGGAGATTGTTTTAGCGAACCAGCAGGCTATCTTCTAAAATGGAGTAACTGTTTGGGCCTTCGTTAAAAAGTAAATCTAAGATGCTGAGGTTTGGAGTAAATCCAAATTTATCGGAAAAAACCTGAGTGTATTCGGCAGGTTGAAAAGCAGAATCGGGAGCTGTTCTGTTTTTCGGCGAAATGGTTTCGCGGAAATTCAGAGTAATCTTCGGAACCTCCTCGAAATTATTGGTAAGAATTGAGGTGTCTTCAATATCAATAAGCTCGCAAATCGTTTCGTTTATTTTCAGGTTTAAATCGAAAAGATACGTTATCTTTTTTTCGAAAAAAGGTTTTATTTCATCGAAATAATATTCGAAATAGGGCGACGAGTTGTAGGCCGAAACAATGGTTTGCCACTGGTTTCGCTGCCAGTTCATTTCGTACGATATTTTTATATCCTTTACCGGAATTTTAGGTCGGCGCCCTTTAATAACCGGAACAATTAAAGTAATTGGTACGTTTCCTCCTAATATTACAGCCCGGTTGCGGTAGGTTTGTTTATTAAAATGCTCGAACTGTTCGATGTAAACTTTTGGGTGTGCAATAAACCTTGCATAATAATGTACCGGGGCAAAATAGGCGGTGCTTAGCAGAATGTTTTCTGTTCGATTCATTTTAAAAATTTCGAACAAATTTAAAAGAAAAATGTAAGCGGCAATAATTAAACAACTTCAATAAATAAAATGCTAATCTTCCTTAAAAAACGAACTTGTGTTGTCGTCGTCCATTTCAACTCCTTCGGGATTTTTTTCTTCAATCTCATCCGGAGTTTTAATGGCAGGCTCAAATTCTTTATGTGCCTCTTCTAACCTTTTATACTCTTTTTGAAGTTTTTTAAACTCCTTTTTACGTTGCCACAAACGCGGGTAAAAATAGATGGAGGCAATAATGTAACCAATAACAACACTTGCAATTAAAAGCAGAACAAGTGGTACATTATCTAATGTCCAAATAAAGAAGTTGATGGAAACTTCGACTGAATTTTGTAATGTGAAAACAACAAGAAGTATTGCCAGAACAAGAAGAATTACAATTGCGAAACTCATAATTGAAATTTTTGTTCAAGATAAAAAAAGGAAAATGATTTCCCATAATCCTTCTTTAAAAGTTTAACCTGTTATTTTACTTGATAACGGTAAAAATTCGATTGAATCGGATATTTGCCGGAAAACTTTTGTCTTTATCAATCGACAGCCAGATAAATTTGGCTTTCCCCACAACGTGGTCTTCGGGTACAAAGCCCCAGTAGCGCGAGTCGGCCGAGTTATGGCGGTTGTCGCCCATCATCCAGTAATAATCCATTTTAAATGTATAACTGGTTGCTATTTCGCCATTAATGTAAATTTTGTCGCCGTCAACTTTTAAATCGTTGTTTTCATAAACGTCGATTATTCTGCGGTAGAGGGGGAGGTTGTCGACAGTTAATTGTACCGTTGCTCCTTTTTCGGGAATTGTGATTGGCCCAACATTATCAACATTCCATTTAAAATTTTTGTTCGACGGGAAAATTGCCGGATCCCATATTCCGGGTTCTTCAATCATTTTTTCGACACTAACTACATTGGAGAATTTTTTAAGTTTTTCTGCATTTTCTTCGGTAAGCGGGAAAATATACCGCGAGCTGTTTCCCTGTCTGTCGGCAATTGCAATGTGCAGGCGGTCGAGTGCTTTCGGGTTTATCGATGTGCCATTTGTTCTTATAATATATTTTTGCTGAACGCCGTTAAATTTCTTTTGTGGTTTGCCGTTTACATACAGCTGGCCGCGAACCAATTTAATTTCGTCGCCGTGAATAGCAACGCATCGTTTTATGTAGTTTTCGCGTTTATCGACCGGGCGGGCAATAATTTCGCCAAAATTGCGCTTGTCGCTCCAAACTCGTGCTCTGCCATACACCCGAATAAGTTGGTAGTAACTTTGTGCTGCCATATTTAGTGCAACCGTGTCGCCTTCGGGAAAGTGAAAAACAACTACGTCGTTCTCTTTTACGGTTGTAAAACCTGCCAGTCGATGGTAAGGGCGTTTAATCCACTCGACATACGATTTTGTGTTTTTTAAAACCGGCAATGTGTTGTGTACAAACGGAAATGAGAGTGGAGTATTTGGCGTTTTTGGCCCGTAAGCGGTTTTACTTACAAACAGATAGTCGCCCACCAACATTGTTTTTTCCATTGATGACGTTGGAATGGTGTACGCTTCGATAAAAAATATGCGAATAAACGAAGCGGCAATTACTGCAAAAATTATGGCATCAACCCATTCAACAACTTTTGTCTGTTTCCCGTTTGGCGGGTTTTTCTTTTTCCAGAACGACCAATGAACTTTTTCGGTAATGTATATGTCGAAAATAACACCTAGCCCCAATAGCCAGATGTAGTTTCCCAACCAAATTACCCAGAGCAAATATAGTGTTCCAACGGTTCCGAATTTGAACCATTTGTTTGTTAAAATTGATCGTAACATTTAATTATATTTTTAGTAAATCTTTCATGGTTAAAATGCCTCTGTTTTCGAGGCAGTATTCGGCAGCAAGAACAGCTCCGAATGCAAAGCCCTTTCTGCTTTTTGCACTGTGTGTTATTTCAATAAAATCGACTGCCGATTCGTATTTTATTGAATGAATTCCGGGAACTTGCCCGATGCGCTCCGATTTAATATTTAACTCGGTTTCCGAAGGTGTTTTATCGTTCACCCAACTTTCAACATTGGGGAGTTCGTTAATAATATCTTCGGCTAAACTAATTGCTGTGCCACTTGGTGCATCGAGCTTTTGAGTATGATGAACTTCGGTCATTTCAACATTGTATTCGGTTCTTAATGCCATTAACGACGCTAGTTTCTTGTTTAATTCAAAAAACAGATTAACACCTACCGAAAAGTTACTTCCGTAAAAAAAAGTTCCATTGGTGTCGGTACATTTTTTATAAACTTCCTCCTTTTTGTCGAGCCAGCCGGTTGTTCCGCTTACCACCGGAATTCCAGCATCGAAACATTTGTTGTAGTTCTTTACTGCCGATGCGGGTATTGTAAACTCAATGGCAACATCACATTTTTTTAAATTTTCGGTTATTAAATCCTGGGGGTTATCAATATCAATTGTTAAGCATATTTCGTGGCCACGCGAAACGGCAATTTTCTCAATCTCTTTTCCCATTTTCCCGTATCCAATTAAGGCAATCTTCATTATATAAACTTGTTAGTTTTAAAATGTTTTTTTATTGTGCTGCACAAGCAATTTTTTAGATGTTCTACTGTTTTATTCTGTTAACTAAAAGGAACAAAAATTATAAGGTAGTTTCATCCGGTATCTTCTGAAGCTTTATATTATGCGACAAAGATAAAATATTGTTTAAATGTACCGACAAACATTGTCGATATTAATTTTTTTCGATAAACGAGTTTGAAATGCTGATGAATGACTTGTTTCTATTTCGGAAGTTAAATTAATTGAAGAGTTTCTGAACTTCCATTGTCAAATTCTAGTTTCAGCGACATCTTGCTAACTTTCAGTGCTTCAACATATCTTCGAATTGTTCCAAATTTTGTTTCTTTCAAATTGTTTTCAATTTTTGAAATATATGATTTGTCTATTTTCATTATTTCGGCCAATTGTTCTTGTGTTAGATTTTTTTCCTTTCTCAGTTTTTTAAGAAAATCACCAATTAATTCAGTTTTAAAATCTTCTTCATATTGTTCTCTGGCTTCACTTCCTTTCAGACCATAAACTTTGTCTTTCTGTTCGTTATGTGAAACAAATCCCATTTTATTTAATCGTTCTCTTCTTTTTTCCATTATTTCTATTCTTTATTTTCTGAAAAATATATTTTCTTTAATTGTTCTGCTTTTTCTATTTCATTTTTTGGGGTTTTGTTTGTCTTTTTCTTGAATCCGTGTGTCACAATTATTAAAGGGTCATTTGGTTCTTCCGTGTCAAAAAAAGACAATAGTCGATAAAAAACTCCTTTAAAATCAATGACAAATTCCCAAATTCCGTTTGAAGAAGTTAATTTCTTAAACCAGTTCCCAAAAAGATTGATTTCTACTTTGTCAATTATAAAGTCAATTTTTCTTTGTTCTTTAAGTCCCAAACTATTATAAAAAGTCTGTGCTTCTGGTGATAAATAAACTTCATATCGTTTATCCATATACTTTTATAATTTCTTGTGCAAAGATACAAACATTTTTTGAAAGTTGCCCTGTGTGGCAACATTCTTTGGGATGCAGCATAACCATTATTATCTATTTAAGCTTTTGTTCAATGGTGTACTCCAGTTGTTCAACCGACATCTCTTTTGCAATTATTTTTTTATTCTCGTCTAACAGATAAATTCGAGGTGTTTTTCGTACATCGTACAACACTTTAAACCGCGAGCTGTTGTCTTTATCCCAAACATTTATCCAGTCCCACAGTTTATGTTTATCTAAAAATTCAAGCCACTCCTCTTTTTTGTCCATCGAATAAATGGCGAAAACGGTTAACCCTTTGTCTTTAAATTTCTCATAAACTTTATCGTGAAATTCGGGAACATAAACTTTGCAATGCGAACAGTTGGGTTCGTAAATTAATACCAGAGTAAGTTTACTATCAATTTTATGAAGATTAACAAATTCGCCGTCGAAGTTTTCGAGTGTCAGGTCGGGAGCCGTTTTCCCAATTAAATTCGATTGGATAAAAAGTACATTTTCTCTTATTTTTTTCATCGACTTGTCGTTTACCCAAAACGCTTGTCCGCTGAGGTAATATTTCTCTGCCAAATCGATAAACAGTGCATCCATTCCCATAATATTGCTGTTAATGCTTTGGTTCAGGAAAAACGAAGTAGCAAACTGAAAAAGCCGTTTGTTGGGGCGAACATCTTCAATAAAATTAAAAACATAGGGTTTTACCGAGTCGTATTGCTGATAAAGCACTTTATTAAACCATGTTTCCATTTTGGGTTTTAAGAGCGGTGTATATAAAAAACGCTCGTCGGTATAATCGAAATAATCCCAGTAGTGCTCACGTTGATAGTTAAAGCGTGCAAGTAATAGCAACGAGTCGTTTTGTTGAATATTGGCGGGTAGTGTCGATTCGTCGAGCTCGGAAATGTAGTTGGCCATTAAAAATTTTGCCAGAAACGTTCCGGGATATTTTTTGTCGATATTTTTCCAGTAGTCGTTTAACTGTTTTGTAAGTTGGTTTAGTTGATTTTGTATATCCTCCTTTTGGTCGTCGGGGGCTGTTTTTAATTTCTTTTGCAATTCAGCTCCCTCTTTTTTCAGTTTCGATAAAAATTTAAAGTAGGTATTAAACTCTTCCGGTTCGGTGGAGCCTTTAATTTTAATTGTAGCCGGCGAAAAGGTTTCGTTTTCAATCGAAAATTGTTGGTCGGCTCCAAGTAAAAAGTCGAAATGGTGGCTGTTGTCGAGATAAATTTTATACAATCCCTGTGGCAATAACGTGTCGGCTTTAAACGTTCCTGCGCCGTTTGCATCGAGGTTTACCGTGTCGGTAATGTAAACATTCGATATGTAGTAGTGGGCAAGAAAAACCTGCTTGTTTTGTGCCGAATCTATTTTCAAATCGATTTTATAACCTTGTGCAAATGTAAAACCCGAAATAAAAATCAGGACGGGAAGAAAATATTTAATCATTGCTGTTGTTTTTTTGAAGTTCAAAAATAAAATATTTTATTCAAAATAGAGTTTAAAAAATTGTAATGAATCATAATGAATCATTTTCTTTACGTAAATTCATTGCGTTACAAATATTAGTTTATGCTGTCAATAAATATTCCGGTTTTTAATTTCGACGTTCAAGAATTGGTTCTGCAAATAATTAAGCAGGCTCAAGTGCTCGATATTGCCTTCGAAATAAGGGTTTACGACGATGGTTCTGATGCAGAATGGAAAAACATAAACCGTAGTATTTCGAGCCACCCGAATGTGGTTTATATTGAGCTGGAGAAAAATATTGGACGTTCGGCCATTCGGAATAAAATGGGGGAGGAGGCGCAGTTTAACTACCTGCTTTTTATCGATGCCGATTCGGAAATTGTAACCGATAGTTATTTGAAAACCTATTTAACGAATACTAAATCAGGCCGGGTGTTGTGTGGTGGAACTGCCTATAAAACTGAGCCGCCAGAAGATTCGAGAAAATATTTACGTTGGTTTTACGGTATTAACCGGGAGGCCGTTCCGGCAGAAATACGTAACAATAAAAAAGGGTTTATTATTACTTCGAATAACTTCTTAATTGAAAAAGAGATTTTTAACCGAACCGGGTTTCGAGAAGATATTCGTAATTACGGTCACGAAGATACACTGCTGGGGTACGACCTGTTTAAGAATGGAATTGAAATTTTCCATATCGATAACCCCGTGGAACACACCGGACTCGAAGACTCTTCTGTATTCTTAAATAAAACAAAAGCTGCACTCGAAAATCTTTATAAAATCACCCACAATCTGCTTGGCAACGATGCCGAATTTACCGGGCAAGTAAACTTTTTAAACAGTTATTTAAAAATCAGGAGATATTTGCCTCAACTGTTTTTGCGTTGTTTTTACAAATCATTTCATCGAATCATCGAGAAAAATTTGTTGGGAAAATCGCCCCGTTTGTTTTTATTCGATTTGTATAAAGTGGGTTACTACTCAACACTTTATAAG
>JALUZN010000178.1 GCA_027011835.1 Draconibacterium sp.
CGCTCAACTCCTACTGCCGAAATTCTGTCGTATTTAATGCCTGCTTTAGAAAATGAGGGAATCGAAAAAGAGAATATCTTTTTTATGTTTGCTTCGGGCTCGCACCGGCTGATGACCGAAAAGGAGAAACGGGCACGCTTATCGGATAAATATTTTGAAGATTACCGTTCGATGGACCACCGTTTCTTCGATAAAAACGACCTGAAGCAGATGGGCAGTTTCGAAGACGGAGCTCCAATTTTAATTAATAAATATGTACTCGAAGCCGATGTACGAATTGCAATAGGAACACTTGTTCCGCACATGCCCGCCGGTTTTTCGGGCGGTGCAAAAATGTTGCTGCCGGGTGTTGCGGGCGAAGACACAGTACACCACATGCACGTTGTGGGTGCACTCGACAAAAAACAGGCAATTGGCGTAACCGACACACTTCCTCGAAAATTGATGGAAGAGTTAGCCAAAACTGCCGAACCGTTTGTAATTCTGAATGTAATTTTAAATGCCGAAGATGCACCTGTGGGAATTGTTGGCGGACATTATATCGATGCCCACCGCCGTGGTGTAGAAATTGCAAAAAAGGCCTATTTTGTTGAAGTTCCGGAGTATGCTGATTTAATTGTTTCCGACACCAGAGACCACGATGCCGATATGACTCAGGCAAACAAAGGACTGTTTTCGGCCGCACTTGCCGTAA
Source organism: Draconibacterium sp. (assembly GCA_027011835.1). Taxonomy (GTDB): domain Bacteria; phylum Bacteroidota; class Bacteroidia; order Bacteroidales; family Prolixibacteraceae; genus Draconibacterium. The sequence goes on from JALUZN010000178.1 coordinate 695, forward strand.
AAAAAGGCGGAGAAATTTTACTGGTTACCAATTGCCCCGACGGTGTTTCTCCCGTGCACGGCAAAGAGATGCTCGATTTTGGAATGCTGACAAATATAGAGATGGAGGAAGCACTCGAAAAAGGAAAAATAAAAGACCCGATGTCGGCAATAGAAGTGCTGCATAATAATGTTGTTCGCGAAAGAGCAAAACTTTATCTCTATTCGCCAAATATTACAAAAGAGGAGGCGGAAAAGATGAACTTTGAATATGTTGAAGATTTAACTGAATTTGTTGAGAGCAGAAGAAAACAAGGAAAAACAGTTGGACGACTGCGGGCTTCTACTTTTGTAGTACCGTTTTTAAAAAACTAATTTATATGAAGTATTTTCAGATTTTACTAATTGTACTGTTTTCAATTCTGTTGCAATCGTGCAAAACAGAAAACAAAAACCGATTTATTACCGAGGAAACTCCATGGGGAACAGAACAGTTTACGTTGCCTGCTTTTAATAATAAGAGATTTGTAATAACAGATTTCGGGGCAAAAACAGGAAATAACATTAACAACCAAAATGCTATTCAAGCTGCCATCGACGATTGCAGTTCGAAAAAAGGTGGCTCTGTAATTATTCCTGAAGGAACATGGGAAACTTCGTTTATAACATTAAAATCAAATGTAAACCTGCATCTAGAAAAAGGAGCAGTACTCCGTTTTATCAACGACTTTGAATTATACAAAGTACCCACTTTTACCCGCTGGGAAGGAATTGAATGTATGAATTACCATCCGTTGATATATGCAAAAGATGCCTCGAATATTGCAATTACAGGAGATGGAATAATAGACGGAAACGGCGAAAAATGGTGGAAACTCCGTGAACATCAAATAGAAAGTTTATCGAAATTGTACGATGAAGTTCAGGCAAATACTGCTCCTGAGAAAAGGAATTGCCTCGATTTTATACCCACATCGTACCTTCGCCCTTCACTCATTCAAACCGTAAGTTGTAAAAATGTTTGGGTTGAGGGAGTTGAAATACACTCCGGCCCGATGTGGACTGTACACTTTGTATATTCCGAAAATGTTGTCGCAAAAAAACTTAAGATTGTTACCGTTGGCTCAAACAACGACGGAATTACGCCCGATGCCTGTAAAAAAGTATTGATTGATGATTGCGCTTTCTCTACCGGCGACGACTGTATTGTAATTAAGTCGGGCTTAAACGAAGACGGTTGGCGTGTTGGCAAAGCAAGCGAACGAATTATCATAAAAAACTGCCATACAAAAACCGGCCACGGTGGAGTTGTTATCGGCAGCGAGATGTCGGGCGGAGTAAAAAATATTTATGCACACGATTGCGATTTTAGCGGAACGTTAATCGGAGTCAGGGTAAAATCGATGAAAGGCAGAGGTGGAATTGTTGAGAACCTGTGGTTTAAAGACATTCGCATGGACAGTATTAAACAGGAAGCCATCAGAATTAACATGCATTACGGAGCCAGTTCAATTGCCCCACGAACTACTAAATTACCCATATTCCGGAACTTTCATTTCGAAAACATTAATACTTCTTTCTCGAAAACATGTATTCAGATAAAAGGAATCCCCGAACAGAGAATAGAGAACCTTACATTCAAAAATATTAAAATGAAAGGTGAACTCGGGGTAAAAATAGACGATGCAACAAATTGCAAATTCAACTCTTCCATTATAGAATCGGTTAATGCTGAGCCACTGCAAATTGTTCACAGCGACAACATTAGGTTTAATCAATCTAAGTTTTTGTCACCAACAAGTACGATGGTTTCTTTAAAAGACAGTTGTGAAAATATAAATCTGACAGGAACAAATTTTGCAGACTTTAAAACGGCATTTATTGTAGTCAATTCGAGAAAATCGGAGGTGACTATTAAATAGAAAATAATGAGTAACAAATCATAAGATGAAAGGGCAATTTTTAGAATCCATCTTAGATATACTCGTCAGGATAAAAAGGATAAAAACAAAAGACTAATTAATCAATAAAAAAATTGAAACCTTAAATGTCAAAATTTATGAATCAAAATATTAATCGTAAACTTTTTCTTGTTGCAGTTTTATTTCTCGGATTTCTTTCGGTAAAAGCACAAGATCCGAATCGTTTTAAAAGCCGGATAAAAGAGTTAACTGAAACGGAGTACAGTTTTAATCCCAACAAGAAGCTTATTGTTTTTGCTGGTAGTTCGAGCATATTAAAATGGGAAGATGTTGCCGATTATTTCCCTA
>JALUZN010000179.1 GCA_027011835.1 Draconibacterium sp.
TATCTATATCATAAAAACGCTATTATTTTTAAAATTTTTATGTTCATTATTTTGTAAATAGCCCAGTTGATTGGTTCGCAAACTAGTTTTGCCAATTAAAAAATTATCTGAGTTATAATGACTATGTCCGTAAATCCAACAGTCAGGTTGGTATAATTCAATCATGTCAAATAGCTCTACAGCAAAAGCTTCGTTTAAGCTATCGCCTTTGTATTTTACGGGATAGTTTAAAAATGTAGGAACATGGTGGCTAATAACTGCAACTTTTCCTATTTTTATAGATGAAAAAGCTTTGGTTAAGAAGTCCAAGCATTTTTTGTGTAATAAATTATATTGTTCAATGGGAAAAGCATCATTATGATATTTTATCAGGCGAAAATCATTCATACTGTTAAAGATACGCCATTGATTAGTAGGGCTTATATGCGTCCAAAGTGTTGTAAATACAAGTGTTACCGAATCATTTTCAATGATAGTATTATTAAGCAAATGAACATTGTCATTTAATTTTTCATGGAATGTACCCGATTTATCGGGCAGATTAAAATAATAGTATTCGTGATTGCCCGGAATCCAGTAAACATTTTCAAAATTATCGGAGAGGTAATTAAAGAAATCACGATGTTTCTCCAATACGGCAAAGGGCACAATATCCCCCGCTAAAACCAGAATGTCGCCAACAGGTTCTATTGGATTGGTTTTCAGGAATTTTTTGTTTTCCGGAAACTCAATATGTAAATCCGATGCGTATTGTATTTTCATCTGTTTTAGTCCGTTAATTCCTTCAAATATTTTTTAATCTCTCCCTGCACCTCTTTTAATTCTTCCTCCAATGTTTCAACTTCCTTTTGTACTGCGGCAATATCCACTTCGGGTTCTTCTTCAAAGGTATCCACATAGCGTGGAATATTCAGGTTAAAATCGTTTCCCTCTATTTCATCAAAAGTAGCCACATAACTGAACTTATCTTCCACCACACCGGGCTCCAGTTTCCCTCGGTTAAACTTCCGGTAGGTGTCCACAATGTGATCAATGTGCTTATCATTCAGTTTGTTTTGGTTTTTGGCAGAATCGTAATGTTTACTGGAATCGATAAACAGTACATTGGTGTTTTTTTCTTTACCACGATTGAAAATAAGGATAGCTGCAGGAATACCTGTGCCGTAAAAAAGGTTAGCCGGTAAACCGATTACGGCTTCGAGCAAATTTTCTTGAATTACTTTTTTACGAATTTTACCTTCGCTTGCTCCGCGGAATAAAACACCGTGAGGTACCACAACGCCAACTTTTCCGGTTCCTTCGTAGGTAGTTTCAATCATGTGCGTAATAAAAGCCCAGTCGCCTTTGCTTTTTGGTGGCACTCCACGCCAGAAACGTCCATACGGGTCGGTTTCGGGGTCGTACGAAACAGTAGTTTTGTCTCCATCTTTATCCTCTACTTTTCCCCATTTATCCAAAGAGAACGGAGGATTAGCCACTACAGTGTCAAACTTCATTAAAGCATCGCCCTCTTTTAGTTTCGGATTACGAATGGTATCGCCCCAACGAATTGTAGCATCATCAAAACCATGCAAAAACATATTCATTACTGCCAGCGCCCAAGTACTCCCGTTGGCTTCCTGTCCGTAAAGCGAGAAGTTATCGGAGCCCACTTCCTCGCCTGCTTTAATCAGTAACGAAGCAGAACCACAGGTGGGGTCGCAAATCCGGGAGCCGGGTTTTGATTTTGTCAACTTAGCAATGAGTGTGGATACTTCTTTCGGGGTAAAAAATTCTCCTGCTTTTTTTCCTGCATCGCTCGCAAAACGCTCAATCAAAAACATGTATGCTCCGCCAATAATATCGTTGCCATCGAGATGAGAAGGACGCAAGTCCAGCTTATCATCGTTGAAATCAAGCAAGAGATTTCTCAATCTGGTGTTCTTGTCCTTAGGCTCACCAAGTTTACTGCTGTTAAAGTCAATATTTTGGAATATTCCAGCACCGTCTTCACTGTATAATTTTTCACGGTTAGCTTCTTCCAAATCAGTCAAAGCAATATTTATTAGTTCGCCAATATTCGCTTCGTTACGTCTATCAAATAAAAACTTAAAATGACTGTTTTCAGGCATAATAAAACGCTCATGTTTCATAGCTCTTTTCGCTCTTTCCTGCTCGCCATTGTATTTTCTTAAATAAGCCTCATATTTGTCATCGTGTACATCGCTTAAATACTTAATAAAAAGCATTGTCAATACATAATCCTTATACACACTTGGGTCGATACTTCCCCGGAAAGTATCGCAAGCTTTCCAAACGGCGTTATTTATATCTTCTTGTGTTATGTTTTTATTCATGGTTTTTATTTAATTGTGTTGATTAATAAATTCTGTATTTCCTTTTCTCTGAGATTTTCAATTTGTTGTTTCAGGTTTCGTTCTCTGTTGCGTAATTTGAAAATCCGTAATATCAATTCCTGTTTTTGAATACTAGGTATCGGAATTTCCAGTTCAGACAACACAGCTTTTGAAATTGAAGCAATGGAAGAGCCTCTTGCTTGTCCTTTTAATAAGTTCTGTGTTGTTGGATGATTAAGAAACCAAGTTAAATACCCGGGCAACACGTTGTTGTCATTAAGCCTTATAACAAAGAACGAGGTTGAAGCAACTGCTGGCATTTCATCATTTTCATACCAAGCTGCAAAGTTTTTCGAGCCTTTCGCTGCAAACAAAACATCTCCTTTTTTAAGAAGGTGCTTTTCAATCTTACTACTGGATTCTAAATCAGGATATAGTGTTTCTGAAATCTTGCCATTTACATCAAAGTGTTTAGCCTGTAAATAGACTATCTCTCCCTTTTGAATTGGCTTTGCAAAAACTCCCGTTTGAATACTTGTTATATGTTTTAATTTGTTTTTCAAAATTTACATTTAAGTAATGCAGCTACAAAAATACAACAAACAT
>JALUZN010000180.1 GCA_027011835.1 Draconibacterium sp.
AAACAACGGCACGCCTGTCGGAACCAAAAAACTCGGCAAACTGATTTAATGCTTTTACCAACCGGTAGGGCGACTCGTAAAAAACAATAGTACGCGACTCTTCGGCAAGTTGAGTCAACCTTTTTTGGCGACCTTTTTTTTGCGGTAAGAATCCTTCGAAGACAAATTTTTCGGTGGGCAGCCCCGAAACTGCCAGTGCCGGAATTAATGCGGTAGCTCCGGGCAGGCACTCTACTTCAATATTATTTTCTACGCAGGCACGCACCAACAAAAAGCCGGGGTCGGAAATTGCCGGTGTACCGGCATCGGAAATCATTGCAATTTGCGCCCCCTGCAAAAGTCTCGAAACCAGCGAATTTATTGTTTTGTGCTCGTTAAATTTATGGTGTGGAGTCAGCTTTTTATCAATTTCGAGATGCTTTAGCAACCGTGCCGACACACGGGTGTCTTCGGCCAAAATCATATCGACACTTTTTAGCACATTAATTGCGCGCAACGTAATATCTTCGAGGTTGCCGATGGGTGTCGGAACCAAAATTAATTTTCCGGAATCACTCATTTGAGAATCGGCGTTTTACAAGATTTATAAATTTTAAGCTGGTTTCGTTTTTCTGCCATTTAAAGTTCTGTTTCAAATAATCAACCGCTTCGTTTATATTGTTTTTCTCGTCGAGTTCGGCAACTGCATCAACAAATCTCTCGGCATTTCCTTCGAATAGTTCGCGAATGTATTGAAAGCGGTCGTTAATTCCAATCGATTTTTTTATGCTTTCCACAGGGCGGTTCGAGAGTTTGTGTTCTAAATTCGAGTTCTCGGAATCGATTAAATCGTTTACCGATTTTTCTTTCGAGAAACTGTCGCCTAATATTTTGCCGGCATCTTTTGCAACTTTTTTCTCCGGCAATTTCTCTTCGGGCTCATCTGTTAATTCCGGTTCCGGTTCCCCTGTCGATTCCGGTTTCTGCTCATCAATTTCTACTTTTTCCGCCTCAGGTTTTGGCTCCTCTTCCGAAACCTTTTCAGCAATAATTTCCTCTTCTTCCTCAACAACAATCTCTTTGGGTGGCGACTGTTTTTCAGGTGTTGCAAACGACTGAACTTCCGTTTCCTTTTCAATTTCGGGTAAAGTTTGCCCTTCCCGGTCGTATAAAATTTGCATCATTCTTTTTGCTCCACTCACCCGTGTTTGCAAAAATTCCATCTCAAGTTCATCGAAAGTATTCTCTTTTTTTTCTGAAATCAGCTCTTCAAGTTCACTTAAATCTTTTAAAAGAATTTTTAACAGTTTTATATTTTCCATTTTTCAACGCAGTTGTTAATCTGTAATTCATAAATTAATCTCAACCGAAAATGTATGAATTTTCAGGTTTAAAATTACTTTTGTAAAAGTAGTAATTTATTCAGATATGTTTATTGAACGCGACATAAACACAAATAAAAAAATTGGCAGTATTGAAGTGGTTGCCGGGTCGATGTTTTCGGGGAAAACAGAGGAGTTAATACGTAGATTAAAACGTGCAAAAATAGCACAACAAAAAGTTGAAATTTACAAACCGATGACCGACACTCGTTATTCGGAGGATGAAGTGGTTTCGCACGACGAAAACTCTATTCACTCTACTCCGGTTGAAAATTCATCGACAATTTTGCTGTTAACCGGAAATGTTGATGTGGTTGGAATTGACGAGGCTCAATTTTTCGATACCGGACTAATTGAGGTGGTTACAAAGCTGGCAGACAACGGGATACGAGTTATTGTGGCCGGATTAGACATGGACTTTAAAGGCATTCCGTTTGGCCCGATTCCCGGGTTAATGGCTGTGGCCGACCACATAACAAAAGTACACGCCATTTGTGTACGTTGTGGAAACATAGCACAATTCTCGCATCGTAAGTCGGAAAAAGAAGAGGTGGTTTTGTTGGGCGAAAAAGACATTTACGAACCTCTTTGCCGAAGTTGTTACCGCGAAGCACAATTAAAATGACTCAGTTCTCAATTCAGGAAATAGCAAAAGCAGTTGATGGTGAAATTATTGGAAACAAAAGTCTCCAAAACAGAGTTGTTGAACGAATAATTACCGATAGCCGCACTTTTTTTAAGCCCGGAAACTCGTTGTTTATTGCGCTGATTGGCCCGCAAAACAACGGGCACAACTACATTCCCGGATTGATTGAAAGAGGAATACACCTGTATTTAATCTCCGATAAAAGAGTTATAAACCAAAAAGCTCTTTTTATTTTGGTTAAAAACACAACACTTGCACTGCAAAAACTTGCAAAATACAATCGCGCAAAGCAAAATTATCCGTTGGTTGGAATTACCGGAAGTAACGGGAAAACAATTGTAAAAGAGTGGTTGTATACAATTTTGTCGCCACAGTTTAAAATAGTACGCAGTCCCAAAAGCTATAACTCGCAAATTGGGGTTCCCCTGTCGCTGTTGTTAATGAATAACAGTTTTAATCTTGGACTTGTGGAGGCCGGAATTTCGCAATCCGGAGAGATGGAAAATCTGGCAGAAATTGTTTCTCCCGAGATAGGAATATTTACAAATATTGGCGATGCCCATCAAGAAAATTTTCAATCGATTCGACAGAAAATAAGAGAAAAACTTCATCTTTTTAAAAACAGTAAAAAACTGATTTATTGTTCCGACTCGGAACCGTTAAATTCCGAAATCGATACTTTTTGCGGAACTCATTCAATAGAGAAAATTGGATGGTCGTTGAAAAAAAGTGGGGGTTCAATCAGTTTTTCAATAAAAAAGGGAACATCAACTACCTGGATTGAAGCCGTACAAAACGGAGAAAAATACAACTTTACAATTCCTTTTACCGACGATTCGTCAATCGAAAATTCGTGCCACTGTTTTGCTGCTGCAACAGTAATTTCGCCACGCCTGAAAACCTGGCTTCCCGAATTC
>JALUZN010000181.1 GCA_027011835.1 Draconibacterium sp.
GATAATAATAATTGGGTAAATATACGGGTATTCATAATTTATTTTTAAGTTCGAATTACTAATAGAAAAATACTAGAGTCCAAAATACCTGTGGATCGTAATCTACTTCTTTTCAACGAATTACTTCGTACTTTCATTCTCAAGTTATGGTTTTTAGTTAGAAAGAAATACTCGTGAAGTTTGAGTAATTCAATTCAAACATATTTTTGTAATCGAAATCAATTTTAAATGCTAAAATGAAATCTACAAACGCCTACGATTTCAGGTTACAGGATAGAATTGATTTTCGACTTTTATTAACAAAGATATAAGGGAGTACAATTACAACTTTAAAAACCCTACCCAAAAGGATATAAATTTATTTCAGAAAAACGCAATAAAAAGTAAAGTTCAATATAAGAATGCTTCTTTCTCACTCCTCGCTATTGCAATGACATTAATTCCAGATATTTACCAGATTATGGAATGCTAAAATAATTCTTTCGCGAACAAGTCACACAATCAAGTAATATACAATTAGATCATTGGTTCCCCAGCGAAGCATTTTTAAGAGGCAAACAAGCACAAAAGCAGTTCGGGTAAAATACAAAATTTGCAACGGACTTATTTTACTGAATAAGAAACTCTTTGTGAGGAATGTGCTCATTATAAATAACCGGAAGTTTTACCTGTGCCGAAGTTAATCCTTTGGGTGTTTTCTCTTTGTAAAGCACTTGTTGCCAGCCTTGTCTCATAAATTTTATTTCGGGTAAGAGCAGTAAATTATCTCGGCGCATAATTCTGTATCCTACCTCTTTTTGAAATTCATTATCGAGTAAAACTGCCAAATTTTGACTGTCTAAGTTTTTTAGATTAATATCTTCTGTTTCAATGCAAAAAACGTAATGGGGGGGAGTGCTTTTGGTAACGGCACAGATATGTTTTACTGGTATCGATTGTTTTTTTAGAACACCCGAGACAACTCTGTTAACAATACTTCCGGCCAGTCTTTCACCAACAAGGTCTCCCACATCTCCGGTTTTCGAAACAAAAACAATCGTCGGCGTATTTTCGTAAAACCCCTCAACTTTAATAATATCGTGCATATTGTACCTGTAAAGTCCGGCAAAAGTGGTAATTACCATTTCATATAATTCTCCTTTTTTTAGTTGATGAGCAAGTAGTGTTTGTGGTCTGTTTTCGCTATCTGTTTTTTCCGAATTACTGTAGGGAATAAACTCATAAAAAGCACTATGCAAAGCAAGAATTCCTGCCGAAACTTCCGGTTTGTAAGGGATATTAAATTTTCCTTCGCTTGCACCGTAACCGTAATCGAAATAAACAACACCCTTTCCCAAAAGTGGTTTTACCGAATCGACCCAATTTCCAATGCTTCCTGCTAACCAGGTTAAAATTACCTTTAAATTATTCCAATAATTTGCCGGAGTAAAATCGTTATTATTTTTAGCAAGTTCGCGTAATTCAGCTGCTCGTTTTGGGTTAGGTTGCAACTGTCTCTCAAGTTTTATTCTTATTCCCGAATCGATTTTTAAGAAGCTGTTAATCGTTCCTGTCTCAATGTCGTTACATATTTGCAATGCATTTTTTTTTTACAACATCGGTTAATTTTGCCATTCGGGCAATGTTGTTTCCCACAATTAACCGAATATCTTCTGCAATAGAAAAAAGCATAATCAGGTAGTCTTGCGTATCTTGGTTTGCAATCTCGAAAATTGAAAACGGAAAGGAGATAAGGTTTAACAGTTTCTTGTCAGAATTTGCTGCTGTTAATCCTGAGGCCGACCCATATGGAATTCCTGCTGCAGTTTTGTCGGCTGGGGCTTTGTTTATTAACGGTAATATTTTTCCTTCTAATATTTCCGGAAAAGATTTGAAAACTAAATTGCGCCGTAACTTTTCGGTAATCATTTTGCCTTTTAAACTAATCTCAGTTTCGGGAATAAGTTTTTTTAATCCTGAAGTTCTGCTTGTTGCCAAAAATGCAACTGGTTTCCCTTTAAAAAGAAGGTCAGCAACACCGTTCTGCATTTGAGATGTTGGTTCTATAAAGTCGGCCCATGAGTTTAACTTAACTTTTTGTATAAATTCAAAAGGAGTATCGTTTACCGATAATTTATGATTTTTAAAATATCGACATCCTTCTGCTTCTTTTAAAATTGAATGAAGTATTTCTTCCTGCGTTTTTTGTGGCTCTTTGCACAGCTGCGTGAAAAAACTCCAAGCCGCTTCTGCTTTTAGCGTATTTAGTTTTTCAATCATTATATTTTTTATGACTTTCTCGAGTAAAAACGTTTTTTAGAATTGGGAAAATACAATGCTCTATTATTTTGTGAATTGATTGTCAGAAAGTTCTATTGCATTGTTGTGGCATCTTTTTATGTAGTCTCTGAGTTGCGTTGCGTTTTCGCCCTCGGTAAGAACTTTATCGAAATCGAATTTCTGATTGTCGAGACGTGTGTAATTTAACCACCAGTTTTTTGGCGTGTGGGGTATTACTCCCGAGAAAAAGAACCCCAGCAGATTTAACTGATTTTCAAAATCGACAGGTATTTTTTTCCATGCAGGAAAGTGTAAATGGAAGGTGATGAAATTTTCAGCATTTAATTCGCGAATTACCTTCTTTATCTCAATAACCCAATTCTTCCCGGTTTCTTCAATTGTTAATAGTGCAAAATTGTCGACCTCTTTTTTATCAATATTGAATTTACTTTGTTCTCTTTTGGGGATAAAAGTGTTGCTTGAGAGCGTAACCTGAAGTTGTGCATTTTTAAATGTTTGCGTTAGAAATGTGTGGTGAATCTCCGGTATATTTAAAGTTATATGATTATCCGTATTTATACCCAAACTCGTTTTTATAACTCACGCATGCCACTAAAAGCCGGTTGAACAATGCTTCTCCGTGATATCTTC
>JALUZN010000182.1 GCA_027011835.1 Draconibacterium sp.
ACCAGCCCAATTTATATCAGGGGAATTGGATCGCGAATCAACAGTCAGTCTGTGGGTTTGTATCTCGACGATATTCCCTATTTCGAAATGGGTTCGTTTAATTTCGAGCTTTTCGGAATCGACAGGATTGAAATTTTGCGCGGCCCGCAGGGAACATTGTACGGAAGAAATACAATGGGCGGACTGATTAATATTTATTCGGCACCGTTGACTTCGGAACGCTTTACCACTTTCCGTACCGATTACGGAAACTACAACCGAATAAAATCGGTTTTACACCACAATCAACCAATCGGAGAAAAAATTATTTTATCGCTCGACGGCGCATATACACACTCTGACGGCTTTTTTACAAACCAATTTTTAAATAGTCAGGCCGATTCGTACAACACCTATTCGGGAAGGATGAAACTCTTGTATTCGCCCACAAAACAGTTAAAAATTGAGTTTACATCGAGCTACGAAAAGAACCTGGAGAATGGTTATCCATACGCGGTATATAATACCGACGACCAAACAAGTTCGGAGATAAGTTACAACGAACCGAGCATTTATCATCGCGACCTGCTTTCAACCGGACTAAATATAAAATACAGTGCCGATAAATTCCTTTTTAAAAGTACAACAAGTCACCAGTTTCTATCTGATCTGCAAGCTGTTGACCAGGACTTTACTGAAAAATCTCTCTTTTTTGTGGAGCAAAACAGAACGCACAACACACTTGTTCAGGAGTTTGCTTTTAGTTCGGCACCCGGCACAAAAATAAAGTGGGTTGGCGGTTTATTTGGTTTTATTCAGGGTAAAGACAAAAACGTAATGGTTGAATACGGAGAAGATGCAGTTAAAATGTTTCATCTGCCGGGGCCGCTCACAAAATATAAAACATACAACCAACCAACCGGCGGCGCTGCTGCTTACGGACAGATTACCATTCCGCTCAATAAATTCCGTTTTACTGCCGGTCTCCGTTTCGATTACGAAAAAGATAAAATGAACTATAATTACGACAGCGATTTAAACGGGAATGTAAAAAATGTTCAGCAAATAGATATATTTAATACCTACACGCAAATTCTGCCAAAAGTTAGTCTGGCGTATATCTTCAGTAATAATATCAACACCTATTTAAGTGTGTCGAAAGGTTATAAAGCGGGTGGTTTTAACTCGACTTTCGAGCGCGACGAAGATGTTAGTTTTAATCCGGAGTACAGTATTAATTACGAATGGGGTGTAAAATCGGAAATGCTCGAAAATAAATTAACGGCCAATCTAGCGCTTTTTTATATCGACTGGAAAGACCAGCAGGTATATCAGCCCGTACCGAGCGGACACGGTGCAATGTTAAAAAACGCAGGGGCTTCGGTAAGTAAAGGTATTGAGTTCAGTTTAACAGCCCGGCCGGCAACCAATCTGCAACTCTGGGCAAATATGGGATACAACAACGTAACTTTTACCGATTATAAAAAGGATGAAAAAACAGATTATTCGGGAAATAATCTCCCGTATATTCCTGAATATACCGGTAGCGCAGGAGCATCGTACACGCACCGGTTAAACGGTAATTTTCTGAAATCAATCGGCCTATCGGCAAATTATCAATACATCGGTCAATTCTACTGGAACGATGCAAACAGCGCCTTTCAGGACAGTTACGGATTGCTAAGTGCAAACATCAATTTCAATACAAGCAAGCATTTTAATTTTGGGGTTTACGCGAAAAACCTGCTAAATGCCAATTACAACTCGTACTATTTCGAAGCCTTGCACAAATCGTATGTACAGCCCGGAAACCCGATGCAGATAAGCGGTTTTATTAAACTCTATTTTTAATTCATTCGACCCTTTTTATGGGATTGAAACAACATATTTTTAATGCAACAAAATAAAACATATAACTATTTTACCCTTTTTAGTCTCTACATTGCACAGTCGGTGCCAATGGCATTTTTTTCGACTGTAATGCCGGTAATTATGCGTCAGCAGCACTACACTTTAACGTCAATTGGGTTGTTGCAACTGGTAAAATTGCCGTGGATTATCAAATTTTTCTGGGCACCACTTGTCGATGGCAGCAGCAAAGGAACGAAGGATTTAAAACGATGGATTTTTTCGTCGGAATTACTGTATGCAATTTTAATTGTTGCCATCGGTTTTTTCGACCTGGCAGTTGATTTTAAACTGATAATCGTTTTTTTAATTTTTGCGTTTACGGCATCGGCAACGCAGGATATTGCCACCGATGCTTTTGCAATTTTTATTCTGAAAAAAGAAGACCGCAGTATTGGCAACTCAATGCAGTCGGGTGGAAGTTTCTTAGGGACTGTAATTGGTAGTGGTGTTTTGTTGGTAATTTATTCGTTGTACGGATGGAAACTACTGATGTTTGGGTTGGCAGGATTTGTTTTACTTGCACTCGTCCCCCTTGTTTTTCATGAAAAAGATATAAAAAAGGAGACAGTAAACAGTAAGCGGATTTCGGCAAAAGACCTCTATCTTTTTTTCCATCAAAAGGGAATTCTGAAACATGTTTTGCTACTTTTCTTTTTCTATTCGGGAGTTATTGGAATACTGACAATGCTAAAACCGTGGATGGTCGATTTGGGTTATACGATGACACAAATCGGGGTTTATTCGGGAATTTACGGTGCATCGGCTGGTTTTGTATCGGCACTGCTGGCCGGTTTTATTATTAAAAAACTGGGCAAATTTAAAGCGGTGCGGTTGTTTCTCTTTTTCGGATTATTGGTTGCAATTTACTTTGTTACCATAAGTTTCTTTCCGCTCACAAACTATCTTGTAATCCCTGCACTGCTTTTAACGTGGAGTGTTTACGGGTTAAATTCCGTTTCGGTTTACACCATTGCAATGGACAGTATTCGCAAAGGAAGAGAAGGCACCGACTTTACAAT
>JALUZN010000183.1 GCA_027011835.1 Draconibacterium sp.
GGAACACCTTTTATGGCATCTGAAAATTTAAATCCATCCACATCTGCTTTATAGAGAGGTAGTGGAGTTGTTTTCCATCCTGTTATCTCATCTCCGTTAATAGTTACCTTCTCGGTTATTCCTTTATGGTTATTAAGTATGTCGGGACCAAAGTTCACCCGACCAACGTTCTCAACAATTATCTCAAGCTTTGCAGGCACATCCTTTATGTCAATACTCAAACTACTTTGTCGGTGACGTCTGTCCAGGCTACCCACCTTTTTCCCATTCACCAAAATAACTGCATAGTCACGCACATTTTTAATTGTCAGTTTCCCTTTAACAGGTTTCTCTATCACCGTTTCGTAATGTATATACCCGAAATCCTGATTAACATCCTCCATTCTTAAAGGCTGCTTTGAATCGTAACGTTTATCGAATGCAGCGGTTAAGGGTGCACTCTCTGACAGAGTCAACTCCTCAATTTCAATGATTGGATTAGGAGCCGGAACATCAGGCAGTGTTTCATCTTTATGCAGATATTTCTGTAGTACATCTCTGAATGCATAATATTTAGGATACTCATTTCCATACTCACCCAGTGGAGCATCAAAATCGTAACTTGTAGGCTGAGGGGCATAACCATTAGCGGTATTGGCACCATTGGTATACCAGAAATTAGTACCACCGTGAAACATGTATATACTAACCGAAACACCATTTTTCACCATCCATTCAAACTGTTTTGCAGGTCGTTTATAATCGCGGTACGAGTGAGGTGTTCCCCACACATCAAACCATGCAGGATAAAACTCAGCTACAAAGTATGGTCCTCCGGGATTAAACTTGTCAATAGCCTTAAAAACATCATCTCCAACTACACCATTTACGGTGGGAAGTGCGCCATCAACACAACCGGCTTTCATCTGTCCTGCCCCATCGCAGGTCATCAGAGGAGTATTAAATCCGGCATCAATTATCATATCTCTCAATTTACCCAAATATACTTTATCGTTGCTGTAAGAGCCATACTCATTCTCAACCTGAACCATAATTATAGGGCCACCGTTTTCAATTGTTAAATCAGAAAGCTCTTCTCCAAGTCGATGAATATACCTGTTACATGCAGCCAGAAATTCCTCATCGTTACTTCTAAAAACCATATCATCGTTTTTAAGTAACCACGATGGGTAACCTCCGAAGTCCCACTCAGAACAAACATAGGGGCCGGGGCGTAGTATCACAAACAACCCCTCCTTCTGCGCTAAGCGAACAAATTCGGCAAGATCGGCCTGACCGGAAAAGTCAAACACTCCCGGCTCACGTTCGTGAAAGCTCCAAAAAACGTAAGTTGAAATAGTGTTTAGCCCCATTGCCTTTGCTCTTTTCAACCGGTCTTGCCAATACTCCTTAGGAATACGGGGATAGTGCATCTCTCCACTTATGAGTTGAGTCTCCTTCCCATCAATATAAAAGTTTCCATCCTTTATCTCAAATCTTTTAGTCTCATGCTTAGTACAAGAGGAGATTAAAAGCGTCAATCCAAAAACCAATAAAAATACTCTATTCATGTCCATTATTTGTTTAGTCTCACAAGGTTGTTCTTTACAACTTGTAATTTTATTACCATTCAAAGATATTATTTTAGTTTTAAAACCCGTAGGATTTCTTTACGCCTATTAATAAATACATAACGATGATATTTCGATTGATAATGTTATGTTTAAAAAACAACCTTTTCCAAGGAAGGAGGCATTTTGCCGAAATCGTTGACTATTACCGACACTGCGCCAGTTATTGGCGACCCACGATTTGCAAATACCGGTGGGTTAAATCCTGAAGATTATATTCCTTCGAATGCAGCGGTAGTATAAAACAGGGGTATCGAAATTCAGAAAATTCCGGACAATAAAATTGGACTCACAATTGGATTAAAAGTGGATGTCGATTTTTTTGGCAACCCAATTTCGGGACTGCCCGATTTTGGGGCTATCGAAATAAAATAGCAATCTTATATTGTCAAACTTGAAATTATTCAAGAGGAGTTAGACTTATACCGTCACCAGTTGTAGTGACTTTGCAACAATGTTGGGTGCAAGCCTGACATAAAGGGTAAAATCAATAGTAGCAATAACTTTTAGTGAATATTTTCACGTATTAGTATAACTATTGGTGAATGTTTTCACAAAAAATGCTTTCTTTGTAAGAAAAAATTATGTATTTAAGATATTTAGAAAAAGAAATAAAAAAGAGAATTGGGTCGGGAAAGGCAATTGTTTTAATTGGCCCAAGACAAGTTGGCAAAACAACTTTAATAGAAACTATTCTCAAAAACAAAGACTATTTACTCCTTGATGGTGATGACCCCAGAACAAAAACATTATTAACAGAACCCAATACGGAGGAAATTCGTTCAATTCTTGGTAAATATAAATACGTTTTCATCGACGAAGCCCAAAGAATAAAAGGGATTGGACTTACGATGAAAATAATTACAGACAGATTTAAAGATGTTCAATTATTTACAAGTGGTTCGTCGTCGTTTGATTTGTCGAACCAAATAAATGAGCCACTAACCGGGCGAAAGTGGGAATATCAATTGTTTCCGATTTCGTGGGAAGAATATGAAGAACAGCACGGATATTTATATGCCGAACAGCAACTTGAAAACAGATTGTTATATGGATTATACCCGGATGTTTTGAATAATCCGGAAGATGAAATAAGTGTTCTCAGAAATTTAGTTAACAGTTATTTGTACAAAGACATTCTTTCATTTGCGAATATACAAAAGCCTGAAATTTTGGAAAAGTTAGTTCAGGCATTAGCATTGCAAATTGGTAGTGAAGTTAATTATTCCGAATTGGCACAGATGGTAAATGCTGATAAAAATACGGTAAGCAAGTATATCGACATCTTACAAAAAGGATATATCATTTTTAAATTAGGTAGTTTTAGCCGTAATCTTCGTAACGAAATAAAAATGAACAAAAAAATCTACTTTTACGATAACGGAATTCGTAATATGATTATCGGAAATTTTAATCCGCTCGAATTAAGAACAGATAAAGGTGCTTTATGGGAGAATTTTTTGATTTCGGAAAGAGTAAAGCAAAACGAATACAAGCAAAGTCTTGCACATACATATTTTTGGAGAACCAAACAACAACAGGAAGTAGATTTTGTAGAAGAAAATAGCGGTAAAATTTATGGTTATGAGTTTAAATGGAATAATAGAAATAAGGTTAAATTGCCTAAAACATTTACAAAAACATATAACGCTGAAAGCAAAGTAATTGACAGAAACAATTTTAGAGAATTTGTGAGAATATAAAAAGCAAGCACAAAAATATACTCAATTCATTTAGACACTCCATTGATTATCAGTACGGTACAAAGATACAACAAACTATTGTTACATAAATGAATTGTTTTTATTGAAAATTTTAAGATCGATGAATTATGAAAAATATTGCACTGCTACTATTCACTCTCGCATTTTTAGTTAGCTGCCAAAAGAAAGAGTTACCAAAACCCAATATTCTTTGGATAACAATTGAAGATTCGTCGCCACAGTTTTTTGGTTGTTACGGCGATAGCGATGCCCGCACACCGGTAATTGACAAACTAGCCGAAGAGGGCGTTCGGTTTACCAATGCTTTTTCAACCGGAACAGTTTGCTCGCCCAGTCGCAGCACAATTATTACCGGGGTTCGCACCTACAAAATGGGCACCGGAAACCACCGCAGCAATTACGCCATTCCGAAATTTATTCACGGGTTTCCGTACTATATGCAACAACAGGGATATTACGTAACTAACAATGCCAAAACCGATTACAATGTAGGCGACGTAAAAAAGTTTACCAAGCAGGCGTGGAACGAAAGCTCAAACAAAGCCGGCTGGTGGAACCGCAAACCGGGGCAACCGTTTTTTGCCGTTTTTAATTATGCCGATTCGCACCAGTCGAGAACGATGACACTTCCTTTTAAAACCTACAAAAAGATAGTGTGGGATAAACTGGCAAAAGACGAGCGAATTGGCGACAACGACTTTAAAATGCCACCTTTTTATAACGACTCGCCCGAAATGCGAAAACAATTTGCCCGTGTTTACAATTCAATAAAACTTACCGACAATAGAATTGGAGAATTGCTCGACCGATTGGAAAAAGATAATTTACGCGATAGTACTATCGTTTTCTTTTATGCCGACCACGGCGAAGGAATGCCACGCGGAAAAACCAACGGCATAAATTTTGGATACCGTGTGCCATTTATAATTTGGTTTCCCGAAATGTATAAACACCTCTCTCCGTGGGGAACAGCCGGAGCAGTTACCGACGAGTTAATCGATTTCGAAGACCTCGCGCCAACACTAATTAGTTTAGCAGGCGGCAAAATCCCCGACTATTTAAAAGGTCGTATTTTAATGGGTAAAAATCGCTCTGAACCGGTTGACCATCTTACACTTTCGGCCGACCGTTCTGATAATGGAATTGATATGGTGCGTTCCATTACCGATGGGAAATATGTTTACTCGCGCAATTTTATGCCCTGGATGCCCGAGGCACGTTACATTCGTTATATGGAAATTGGCGACATTAAACAGATAATGCGAAAAGAGCTGGCTGAAGGAAAACTAAATTTGCTGCAAAAAAGCTTGTTCGAACCGCGTCCGGCCGAGTTTCTTTTCGATATTGAAAACGATTTATGGGAAACAAAAAATTTAGTTGGCAACCCCGAATACAAAGAGGTGCTGGCGAAAATGCGAAAACAACTTAACGAGGAGATATTAAATTCGCGCGATGTAATGTTTTTACCCGAATACGAAATTGGGTTGATTTCGAAAACCGGAAATGCTTATGAATTCAGATTAGACAGTACACGCTATCCGTTAAAAGAAATTTATGCTGCTGCCTCGCTTTCGGGCAAGCGCGGAGCCGAAACTGCCATCAGGCAAATTGAGCTACTGCGAAACAAAAACAACATTGTAAGATATTGGGCTGCACTGGGTTTACAGTGCCAAAATGCTGAAACTTTACACCCTTTTCAGAAAGAAATCATAAGAGCGATGAGCGATAAATATCCGCCGGTAGCAGTTACCGCAGCAGCCATTGCATACCGCAACTATAACTATTCCGATGCTGAGAAGAAGCTGATAAAATGGATAAAATCGGACAACCCCGATATTGCGTTAATGGCAATAAATTACCTGTTGTATGTCGAGAATAAAGCACCATTTGTTGAAACAGTAAAAGCGATTCACGAAATGCCCGACCGTATTTACAACGTAAAAGCTGCATGTGTCGATTTTTTGGGAAGTATGGGAATTGTCCCCAATACTTATAATTATAGGAGGTAATATTAATTTTCCTGCAAAATAAGTTTTCAATAAATTCTCATCGGGATTTTTTGCTTTTGAAATTGTAGCTTTATGGTATTAAAACTTCAACGCTATGAAACTACTACTGATAAGCAACTCGACAATGCCGGGCGAGCCCTATTTGGATTACCCCAAAAATGAGATTAAAAAAATTTTAGGAGATAAACCGATAACAGCGGTTTTTATTCCTTATGCAGCTGTAACATTCTCTTTCGACGAATATTGCGAAAAAGTGGAAGAGCGCTTTGCCGAAATCGGGCATCACATTGTTGGAATTCACACATTTAAAAACCCCGTTAAAGCAATTGAAAATGCCGATGCCATTGTTGTTGGTGGCGGAAATACGTGGCAACTGGTTCGAATGTTGCACGACCGGAAACTGATGAATCCTATTCGCGAAAAAGTTTTTAACGAAACGCCTTACATTGGGTGGAGTGCCGGCTCGAATGTTGCCTGTCCCACTATACGAACAACCAACGACATGCCCATTATCGATCCAAATGGTTTTGATTGCATCGGACTTGTTCCTTTTCAGATTAATCCGCACTATCTAGATGCCAATCCGGAAGGGCACGGCGGCGAAACACGCGAGCAACGAATTGAGGAGTTTATCGAAATAAATCCTGAAATTTATGTTGCCGGACTTCGCGAAGGAACAATGCTAAAACTTGAAGACAAAAAGCTCAAGCTAATTGGAAATCGCAAATGCCGTATTTTTAAAAAGGGGGAAAACCCTATTGAACTTTCTGGAAGCGACGATTTTAATTTCCTGCTTCTGTAATACCAAAAAGAGAATTAATAACAATTCCTAAGTATATTTAAAGCGTTTAATATTCTTTTTAGGCGTTTTTTCAAACTCTTCGTTAACTATTTCAATCGAGCTTATTTGTTCGTATTTTGGCAATTCGGCATTTACTTTTTTACGATTACTTTCCATAATTGCGGGAAGTTCAGTATCGCTCACATTTTCTACCCGCATACTTTCAGCGTCGGGGAAAACCAGAGCTACTAACTTTCCGTTGCGGTCGATTACCACACACTCGGCAATATGTTTCTGATTCGAAAGTTTTGCTTCAATCTCCTCGGGATAAATATTTTGCCCCGACGGGCCGAGAAGCATATTTTTCGACCGCCCTTTAATAAAGATAAAATTGTTTTCGTCGATAATGCCCAAATCGCCTGTTTTTAGCCATCCGTCGTCGGTAAACGCCTCTTTGGTTGCCTGCTCGTTTTTAAAATATCCGAGCATTACATTGTCGCCTTTTACCTGAATTTCGCCCACAACATTGAATGGGTCTTCCGATTCAATTCTCACTTCCATACGGTCGACAAGCTGCCCTGCCGATGCCGGCAAAGTTTTATTCCAGGCCGCATAACTAACTAACGGGCCACATTCGGTCATTCCGTAACCAATTGTAAACGGAAAATTTATACGTTTAAAAAACTTTTCCACATCGGCACTTAAAGGTGCTCCGCCAATAACAATTTCAAAAAACCTTCCGCCAAAAGTATCGACCAATTTTGCCCTAATTTTTTTCAAAAGAATGTTCGAAATGCCGGGAATGGCAAGCAACACTTTCATAACCGGTTTTTCTAATGTGGGAAGAAGTCGCTTTTTATATATTTTTTCGATAACCAGCGGAACAGAAAGAACGAGGTGCGGTTTTACTTCACCAAATACTTTTGTAATAATTGCCGGCGATGGAATTTTACTCAAGAAAGTAATGTGGCAGCCCAAACTCAATGGAAACAGAAACTCGAATAAAAGACCGTAAACGTGTGCCATTGGCAAAAACGAAACAATTTTACTGCCGGCTTTCAAAGGCATGTGGTCTTGTGCAAAAATTATGTTCGAAACCAAACTCCGCTCCGGAATCATTACTCCTTTTGTAAACCCCGATGTTCCTGACGTATAAGATATTACACACATCTCTTCCCTTCCCCACTCTTCAAAAGCAAATCCACTTTTTTCCAGTTTGTTCTCTTTATAATATTGAAACGAATCGGCAAGTTTGTATTGAACGTTTTCGTCTTTTGCCCAGTGCAACGAAAAATCTTCCAACACAATTATCGATTCCAAATTGGGTGTTCTTTCCAAAAGAATTTTATTTAACAGCTGTTTTGCGCCAATAACCAATTTAGCATCCGAGTGGTTTACAATATGGCTCGTGTCGTTATCGTTAAAATCGGGGAGAATAGGAACAATAACCAACTGTGCCGAAATTGCTGAGAGGAACACAACTCCCCAGTGAGCGGAATTCCGGCCAAGTACAGCAATTTTATCGCCTTTTTGAAGCCCCGATATTTGATAAAACAGATGCAGCGACTTTATTGTTTTCGCAACATCAGAATAGTTAAAATCTTCACCTTCGAAATCGGAAAATGCCAAACTATCCCAGTTTTTATGAAATGAATTGGTGTAAAGTTTAGCGAGTGTGGAATCTTTCATAATACATATTGATTTGAATCAAAAATATAAAATTTATTTGATAATCTTTTTGCAGCTGTTTCGAATAGAGCGGTATCGATTAAATTTTAATCAATCTTTTCTACCTTAAATTATATCGCACACTGGATTTAACAGCATTTTATATCTTTGCGCAAATTTTAAAATAAAATCGATGAACTTTGTTGAAGAATTAAAATGGCGGGGCATGATTCACGACATTATGCCGGGAACAGAAGAGCAACTGAAAAAAGAGATCTCGTCGGCATATGTTGGAATCGACCCGACAGCCGACTCATTACACATTGGACACTTGGTAGGAGTAATGATGTTAAAGCACTTTCAGGTTGCAGGGCACCGTCCTATTGTTCTTGTTGGCGGGGCTACCGGGATGATTGGTGACCCGTCGGGAAAATCGGCAGAGCGTAATTTGCTCGACGAAAAAACACTTCGGCACAACCAAAATGCGTTACAAAAACAGCTGGCAAAACTGCTCGATTTTGATGCGAAAAAAGAGAACCACGCTGTTTTGGTAAACAACTACGACTGGATGAAAGAGTACAGTTTCCTCGAATTTATTCGAGATATCGGGAAACATATTACTGTAAATTATATGATGGCGAAAGATTCGGTAAAAAAACGAATCAGCAGCGACAGTCAAACCGGAATGTCGTTTACCGAATTTTCGTACCAGTTGGTACAAGGCACCGATTTTTTACATCTTTATCGCACACACAACTGTAAGTTGCAAATGGGTGGCTCCGACCAGTGGGGAAATATTGTTACCGGAACAGAGCTCATTCGCAGAAAAGAGGGAGGCGAAGCTTTTGCATTAACCTGCCCGCTAATTACAAAAGCCGACGGAGGGAAATTTGGAAAAACCGAATCGGGAAATGTTTGGTTAGACCCCAAACGTACTTCACCTTACAGTTTTTATCAGTTTTGGTTAAATGTTTCTGATGCCGATGCAGAAAAATACATTAAGATTTTTACAATGCTATCGCAAAACGAAGTGACGGCATTAGTAGAGCAACACAAAGAGGCGCCGCACGCACGTGCACTTCAGAAAAAACTGGCCGAAGAAGTTACGGTAATGGTACACTCGCGCGAGGAGTATGAAATGGCTGTTATTGCATCGCAAATACTTTTTGGAAAAGGAACTGCTGAACAGTTGCACAAACTAAACGAGAGTACTTTCCTTTCGGTTTTTGAAGGTGTTCCGCAGTTTGAAATTTCGAAAACAGAACTCGAAACAGGAATTAATATAATTGATTTACTTGCCGAAAAAACAGAAGTGTTCCCGTCGAAAGGAGAACTGCGAAGAACAATTAAAGGGAATGGGTTGAGTATCAATAAAGAGAAAATAACAAATCCTGATTTGATTATTGATAATAAATTTCTGATTGGCGACAAATATATTTTGGCACAAAAAGGGAAAAAGAATTATTTTCTTATCATTGCCGGATAATTGATTTTTATAAAAAATAGTAATACTAAAAACAGTTCATTTTCGTTGGATTAATACGAATTAAACCGAAACAACATTTTATGAATAATTTTTTTAATACGCAGCGTATTCTTGATTTAATTTGGAAACGCAAATTTCATTTTATTATAATTGGTGTAATTGCAATTGTTTTGTCGGGCATATTTTCAGGCCCAACTTTTATTCGACCGAAATTTAAGTCGACGGCACGTATTTATCCAACCAATTTGTCGGGATTAAGCGAGGAGTCGCATACAGAGCAAATGCTGGAAATTATTAATTCGAACGACATAAAATTTCGAATGTTCGATGCTTTCCGGTTAGACACCGTTTATGGAATTGACAAAGCCAGCCCACACTACATTTCGTATATGTTAGATATTTATGGCGAAAATGTAACAACACGTAAAACCGAATTTGAAACAGTTGAAATTAAAGTGCTCGATTACCTTCCGCAACGTGCTGCCGATATGTGCGATTCGATAATTAGTTTCTACAACAAAAAAGTTGGTGGAATTCATAAAGCAAAAGATTTAGAGATGGTAGTAATTACAGATAAATTGCTTGCACAAAAGAATGTGGAGATTGATACATTAATCAACCAATTAAACAAAATAAGAAAAGAGTCGGGAATAATTAATTTTAACGAACAGGTTCCCGAAGTAACCAGAGGTTATATGTCGGCCCTGGCAACCGGAAAGGGAAGCTCCTCGTCTGACACAAAAAAAATAAAAAAGCTTTACGATAGTCTTACAGAAAAAGGGACAGAAGCATAT
>JALUZN010000184.1 GCA_027011835.1 Draconibacterium sp.
ATGAGAAAACTATTTTTAGGATTCGTAGTGTTGACGGTGCTTTTCAGCTCTTCGTGTAGCAATTACAATAAAGTTGTTAAAAGTACCGATTACGAATTTAAATATAAAAAAGCCATAGAATATTACAAAGATGGCGAATATGTTCGTGCCGGAACACTGTTTCAGGAATTGGTTAATATTTACAGAGGTACCAGTAAAGCCGATAAAATTTATTACTACTACGCCAAAAGTATGATGGGGCAGAAAGACTATTTAATGGCCGGGCACTATTTTAAAACATTAATTAATGAGTTCCCAACCAGCGAATATGTCGAGGAGGCGCAATTTATGGTTGGCTACTGTTCTTACCTTATTTCGCCGAAACCGAGGTTAGACCAAACCATTACTCACGAGGCAATTGATGCTTTGCAGCTCTATATAAATCTTTACCCTTTTAACGACAGGGTTGATGAAGCAAATCGGCTAATTGACGAGTTACAGGGCAAATTGGTATATAAAGCTTATTTGAATGCAAAATTGTATTACGATTTTGGTAAATACAAAGCAGCCGTTGTTGCTTTAAATAACTGTCTAGGCGAATATCCCGACAGTGAATACCGTGAGGATTTAATGTTTATGTTGCTGAAATCGAAGTACTTGCTTGCAATTGGTAGTGTTCAGAGTAAAAAAGAGGCACGGCTTTCGAGTGCTCTCGACGAATACTTTACATTTGTTGACGAGTATCCCGAAAGTAAATATTTAAAAGAGGCAAAAAAGTTTCACGATACAACCACCAAATTATTACATTATAAAGAAGACGAATTAAATATTAATTAGAAGATGGATTATAAAAAAACAAAAGCTGCACCGTCAACCATTTCTCGCGATTTGGATGTTTTAACACAAGAGACAGGAAATATTTATGAGACGGTAATGATTTTAGCAAAACGGGCAAATCAAATTTCCTCTGAATTAAAAGAGGAGTTAAACCAAAAGTTGCAGGAGTTTGCTTCATATTCCGATAATCTTGAAGAGGTTTTCGAAAACAGAGAACAAATTGAAATTTCGAAATTTTACGAAAGGCTTCCAAAACCTACTCTTATTGCGTTCGAAGAGTTGAAGCAGGGAGAGATTTACCATCGTAATCCAACACGCGAAAACAAACAACGTATCTAAAAAAAGCCTTATGAGGCTTAACGGAAAAAACATAATATTGGGAATTACCGGAAGTATAGCTGCCTATAAAGCAGCTATTCTTTTGCGCCTTCTTATTAAGGAAGGAGCCAGCGTGCAGGTGGTAATTACCAGTGCCGGAAAAGAATTTATTACTCCGGTTACTCTTTCTGCCCTTTCGGGAAAGCCTGTTGTAAGCGAGTTTTTTGGTGCTAACGATGGAACATGGAACAGTCATGTCGACCTGGGACTGTGGGCCGATTTAATGATTATAGCACCGGCAACAGCTTCAACAATTGGCAAAATGGCAAATGGAATTGCCGACAATATGCTGGTTACAACGTACTTGTCGGCGAAATGCCCGGTGTTTATTGCACCTGCTATGGATTTGGATATGTTTGCCCACCCTTCAACACAAAAAAATATCGAAACGCTGAAATTGTTCGGGAACATTATTATCGAACCCGGTGTGGGTGAGTTGGCCAGCGGCCTCGATGGAAAAGGCCGAATGGAAGAGCCTGCAAAAATTACCGAATTTGTGGTTGATGCGCTCACCCGAAAAAAAAAACTTCAGAATAAAAAATTCTTAGTAACCGCCGGACCAACTTTCGAAAAAATCGATTCGGTACGGTTTATTGGCAACTACTCGTCGGGGAAAATGGGATATGCCATTGCCGAAGAGCTGGCTGATAATGGTGCCGAAGTGGTTTTAGTATCAGGGCCTGTTTCGGTAACAGCAAAACACCCAGGTATTAAAGTTATTCCGGTTGAATCGGCTGCCGAAATGTTTGCCGAAAGTACGCAGCAGTTTGCCGGTTGCGATGGCGCAATAATGAGTGCTGCTGTTGCCGATTTTACGCCACTTCAACCCAAAAACAGAAAAATTAAACGCGGAAAAGAGAATTGGCAGATTGAATTGCAGCCGACTAAAGATATTGCAGCCGCACTTGGGGAAGCAAAAAATGCATCTCAGATTCTTGTCGGGTTTGCTCTCGAAACCGATGATGAGATTGAAAATGCCAGGAAAAAACTTCAAAAGAAAAACCTCGATTTTATTGTGTTGAACTCGTTAAACGAAAAAGGTGCCGGATTTCGTGTTGATACGAATAAAATAACAATCATCGACAGAAACAATATTCAACAAAATTTTGAGTTAAAAAGTAAGAGAGAGGTGGCAGCCGATATTGTGCAAAAGATTATTGCACTTTCCACGACTGAACTCTAAAACCGATTGGTTGGTTTTAGACGCATCGTTTCGGTTAATTTTTATATTTTTAAAACCTGATAAAAAATCAGGATTACTCTAATGTGGTTTATGAAGAAAATAGCTTTTTTACTTGTGTTTATATTTATTGTGTCGGCAAATGGTTTTACACAAGAACTTCGTTGTAATGTAACTGTTTCGGCCACACGTATTCAGGGGGCAAACCAGAATTTGTTCCGTACTATGCAGTCCGATTTATACGAGTTTATGAACAACCGGAAATGGACGGACCACATTTACAGTTACGACGAAAAAATTAAGTGCAATATTTTAATTCGTCTCGACGAGCAAATTTCAGTCGACGAATTTCGCGGTTCAATTCAGGTGCAGTTACGCAGGCCGGTATTTAATTCGAGTTACGAAACAACATTGCTAAACATAAAAGACAACGATTTTCGGTGTAAATATGTGGAGTTTCAACCGCTTGAATTTAACGAAACATCGAACCGCGATAATCTAACAAATATAATGGCCTATTACGCTTATATTATTTTAGGTTACGACTACGACTCGTTTTCGCCCGAAGGAGGAACACCGTTTTTCGAAAAAGCACAGGCCATTGTAAATAATTCGCAAAATGCTCGCGAAAAAGGTTGGAAAGCGTTTGAAAACGAAAGAAACCGGTACTGGCTGATTGAGAATATTTTAAATAAATCGTATTCCGACTTTCGGAAATGTATGTACGAGTACCACCGGCGAGGGTTAGATCTAATGTCGGAAAGGGTGGAAGAGGGGCGTGCAAATATTGCCACGTCGTTAAAATATATTCAAAAAGTTTTTCGTCGCCGTCCGTCGCTATACATTTTACAAATGTTTTTCGATGCAAAATCGGACGAGTTGGTAAATATTTTTTCTAAATCGTACCCCGATGAGAAAAAACGAGTATTGACAATTTTAAACGAAGTTGACCCGTCGAACGGGAGCAAGTACGAAAAAATTGGCAAAGAGGAAGGGATGTAAAACCGAAATATAATGCTGACCAGACTTTCCATTTCAAATTATGCACTTATCGATTCGTTGACGGTCGATTTTCATCCGAAATTAAATACCGTTACCGGAGAAACCGGCGCGGGAAAATCAATTATTCTTGGCGCATTGGCATTAATTCTGGGCAACCGTGCCGAGCTTTCGGTTTTGAAAGATAAAGCCAGAAAATGTATTGTCGAAGGTGTTTTCGATATTCAAAACTACAACCTGAATTCGTTTTTCGATACAAACGATTTGGATTTCGATAACCTTACCATTTTACGTCGCGAGATTACTCCGGCGGGCAAATCGCGTGCGTTTATAAACGATACGCCGGTAACCCTGAAAACCCTGCGTCAATTGGGGTTGCGCTTAATCGATATCCATTCGCAACATCAGAATCTCGAATTGGTTAGTCAGAAATTTCAACTCGAACTGGTTGATACAATTGCAAAAACCGAAAAACTGGTCGAAAAATACAGGTTGCAATATTCTGCTTATAATCAATTGGAGAAGGAGTTAGCCGACCTTATTGTAAAATCGGAAAATTCAAAAGCCGATTTAGACTATTTTCAGTTTCAGTTTAATCAGCTCGATGAGGCAGCTCTTCAGCCTGGCGAGCAGGCCGCTTTAGAAGGTGAACTCGAAAAGCTTTCGCATTCCGAAGAGATTAAAAGTGCACTAGCCACGGCGGCACTTTTACTTGACGACGAACAAGCTTCGGTAATTCAGAATGTAAAAGAAGCACAAAAAACAATAGAAAATATTTCCGGATATATAACGGAAGCACCGCAATTGGCAGAGCGGTTGCAGAGTGGTTTTATCGAGTTGAAAGATATTGTTGATGAGGCTAACTATTTGGCAGAAAAAATAGAGTATAATCCGGCGCGTATTGAAGAGATAAACGACCGGTTGAATTTAATCTATTCGTTGCAGCAAAAACATTCGGTTACATCGGTTGAGGCTTTGATAGAGCTGCGTAATTCGTTCGATGAGAAAATAAACAGAGTTGTGGGATACGACGATGAAATTCAAAAACTCGAACGCAGGGTAAAAGAAAAACTTGAGCAACTTACACAAACAGCCGAGACTTTAACTTTACAAAGAAAAAAATCGTTCGCTAAAATTGAGAAGTCGGTGGTAACCGATTTGCGCTTGCTGGGAATGGAAAAATCGAAGTTGTCGGTTTTTCATCAAAAGCTGCCAAATTTCGGTGCAAACGGAAAAGATTCAGTGTCGTTTCTCTTTAGTGCAAATGGCGATGCTACTCCGGCCGAAATCTCTAAAATTGCTTCGGGAGGCGAAATGTCGCGGTTAATGTTGGCAATTAAAAACCTGTTGCGTAACTCAAAGGTGCTGCCAACTGTAGTTTTCGATGAGATTGACTCGGGCGTTTCGGGAGAAATTGGAGTGAAAATGGGGAAAATTATTAAATCATTTTCCGCTTCAACACAGATTATAAACATTACTCACCTGCCTCAGATTGCAGCTCGTGGCGACGCCCATTTCCGGGTTTATAAGTTCGAAAAAAACAATAAAACATTTACTTCGTTAAAACAACTCTCCGAAAACGAGAGGGTAGAGG
The DNA here is from genome assembly GCA_027011835.1 of Draconibacterium sp. GTDB lineage: Bacteria > Bacteroidota > Bacteroidia > Bacteroidales > Prolixibacteraceae > Draconibacterium. The sequence continues at coordinate 4,968 of JALUZN010000184.1, forward strand.
AATTGGCAAAAATGGTAGGTGGCGAAAATGTTACAGCTGCAACACTTCAGGCTGCCAAAGAACTGCTTCGGGGATAATAATAGTTGCCCTTCAATGTTAGAATTTCTTTCGGAGCAAATTGTAGCTGCGAATCGAAAAATTCATACGGCCCGGTTTTAATAATTTTTATTAAGTTTAAACTTTCAGAAAAATAGTATTCAATGAAGTTAAGATTTTTATTTCTCTTTTTTCTGCTATTCTCTTTTTCCGGTTCGTTTGCACAGTTGCGCATTGGAGCTTTTAGCGGTTTAAATATGGGGAGTTTTAAAGGAGATCAGTTTGAAGACGGCAGCTATAGTACATTAATTGGTACCAGTTTCGGGATTACGATGGATTTAAGTCTGTCGGAGCAAATTGTTTTAAGTCTTCAACCCGGAGTTACAAAAAAAGGAACCAATATTAGCTACGAGGTTAGAGGCGAAATTAACCCTGTTGATAGTATAAAAATAAGAATCGACTATTTTACCATTCCACTTCTGCTAAAAATTTCATCGAAAAATAACCGGTTTTATGCAATTGGAGGACTTGAAGCGGGCATACCACTTTCGGCAAGTGCGGCTTTTATTTTTAATAAAAACGATAAAAGAGACTTGAAAGACTACATTTCGAAAACCAATATTGTTATGCATTTTGGAGTTGGATACCGCATTCCGGTAGGAAAACCAACTCTGTTTTTCGAAGCGCGTTATTTGCAGGGGCTAAACAATGCTGTGCCTGTTGAGAAACCTGATTATAATTTTTTCCCCCGGGTTAGAACAAGCGATGTTCAATTGCTTTTTGGAATCAATTTCCCCCTATTTTAAATGATTAAACAATGAGAAGAATAGTTATAATATTGACAGTATTTGTTGGTCTTTGTGGAAATGGTTTTGCTCAAAACGATACAACAAAAATAGTATTGAAAAAGAGTATGCTTAATGGTCATATCTTTACTTCAATTAACTCGTCGAATAGTGCATTTATAAATACCTTTTTAAATGCCGAACTGGGGTTGGGAAATACCGGATCGCTCGAATTGCCGGGGTTAAATATTGGCGATTTTGAGCTGCTCTCGTTTGCCGGAAGCGTTACATTTGCTACAACGCATATCGATTATTCTCAGAAAATAAACGACTGGCTGGCTTTGCGACTTAGCACTTCGTTAGGAGGACGAGTGGGCTCAAATATGTCAACAATTCTTATCGACGGACTTAACGCCTTTAGTGGAGGAAGTATAGGTTGGGACTTTCGGTTTGTTCGGAAACAAAAATTTCAAATGACAGGGAGTGTTTTTGTGAAAAATATTGATGGTAGCTTTATCGATATTGCAGGCTATATAAAAGATATTGTTAACGATAATCCGTTTCCTCAGGCAGTTCGTAGTATTCCTGTGTTAACTGCCGGTGTTGCTGCGCAAGGAGCTTATGCATTCAATAAAGCTTATGGGTTGCAATTTGGTGCCGACATTTCGTATGGCGAATCGTTTACACGAAACGAGCAGAGTTTTTACTCTGCAATGTATATTTCGGGCGACCTCGATTTAATGCCTCGTAAAAATATTCCGCTCGGTTTTGCTGCCGGATATAAACTCTCTTCAGACCCTGAAGACACCTATCTCGAGTTTATTTATACAAGTATTTTTTCCGGGAAAATTGCCTACACCGGATCTTCCGATTTCGATTTAGGATTGCAGTTTATTGCCAACCGTGTAAAACTATCCGAAGGAGTTGGTGAAACTCCCATTGTGCTGAAAACGCAATTCAACTTTAAACTATACTTTTAACAAATCTCTGGACAGCTCATTTTTACTCCTTATTTGTTCTCGTATTTCTCTGTAATATATGCATTTACCTCGTCGAGGTGCAGTACCCCGAATCCATGTTTTAGATACCCAATAATAAATGCAAAAACTTTTTTATTTCGGTTTGTGTTGGCAACTATCTCATCTACAGCTTTTTTATATGCCTCTATACGTTCGTTTTGGGTCATCCCTTTTTTGTTGTAACTCACAAGATATTTGAAAATTCTATCGGTGTAAGCTTGCGAGTTTATCAGCTCTTCGTCGGTAAATTTTATGGTTTTTAAATATTCTCTCTTAAATAAAACCGTGCGTTGTTCCTGTGTTAAATAACCGTCTAACATTGGCTCGCGGCAGGTGGCAATTAACTTTCCGGCAAACAGTGTGTCGGTTTTTTTTACCCACTGCGTAATAAATAAATCGTGTTCAATTTGCAGTCGGTTTAGCTCGTCGGCTACCTTAATTGCGTTCTCTTTGTCATTCTTGCCCCAATAATAATCAACCTCTGTGGTAAGCTCTTTTAGCTCCGATTTTATTATGCTGTTTTTTGTTTTAAACAGAAACCAATTTTCATTCTCAGCCGATTGAATCACCTTCGCACTCTTCTCCGGCGAATTAAAATCCGTCTCCAAAACAATATCTTCGTTATTAAAAATAAAATCGAGCTGTTGCGGCTCTTCGCCCATAACTTTTGCATACGTTGTTTTTCCAAAAACTAACCGGTAAATCCCCGGCTCGGCATTTTCCTGAAACTCAAAATGCACAACTCCGTTTTTTGCAAAAGCACTATCCTTTTTAATAAAATCGTCGCCCTTTATTGCTCCGAATAAGATTTTATTATCGGGCTGATTTTTAATAATCACCTCAGCCGAAAAAGGTTGCGAAAAACATATTGTTGAAACAAGAGAAAACAGGAGAAATACTGCCGCGTTAAGAACTAATTTAGCCATTTTTATATCATTTCTTATTGTCCGATAAAGATAACAAATTGTAGAGAGATAAAAATTGTTTTGCCGGCAGCCGTGCTTTTCAGTTGTAGCTTCCTCGTTGCCATCCGGTGTTTGTAGTCAATCCGTGTGCTTCCTCCGGTCGCAGCCGTTTGCCAACAAACACTCGGTGTCACCTTCGCAAGGCTACCCTTACAATCACTGCCGGGGCGCCGGTGGTCGAATTCTTTTTCGCCTGTTTGTTGGTTTTTCCGATGCCTCTTAATTTTCTAAATTCACTTCCTGATTAATTTGACCGTTGGACAGGAGAAAAACTAAAGCAATATTCCAATATTGTAAATACCGGCAAAACTAAAGTTTTATATGCATTCCCGGATTATGAATGTCGGTTGACGACTCGATGGGGATGTATATTTTATACTTTTTGGGTACCTCGTTCCAATTTTTGTAATAGGTGCCATTAAAATAGTAGCCTCTTTTTTCCCCGTTATTTGTTCCCTCGAAAAGCGAGTAGGGTTGAACGGGAGGATTAACGCCTGCCTCATTTCCGGTGCGGACAAGTTCGGTAACTCCGTCGTTATCAATGTCGGCTTCAATCCAATTTATATGAAGAATTTTATTATATGTCCCATCTTTTATCATCTCTTTTATCTCCTTGTTAAATTTCGAAATAATACGAGCGGCATTGGGAACATTCTTATTTAATGCAAAATAGAGCATTTTTGTTTTAAATGGTTTTGGCGATATGGCAAGGTACTCTTTTACATTGTTTAGCTCGAATTTTAACAGGTAGTTAATTAGTAGTTTGTCGACCAACATGTAATCTATTTTTTTGTCGAAAAGTTTTTCCAGATTAATCTGGTCGCTTTTGCTTGCTATTAATTCTAAATTTTTGGCTTTTAGAAGTCTGTCGCCGTAGGCATAATCTTTAACAATCCCTATTCTCTTTCCCGCTAACTCTTCTGTTGAATTTATCGTAACATCGGCTCCTTTTAATGCAACTAAAAAAAGCTGGTTTTGCAGGTATGGATCCGAAAAAAGCAGTGTCTTTTCTCTTTCGGGAGTTTTCCAGAGTGCTGCACTTCCATCGAGCACATTGTTCTCAATGTCTTTTATAACTGTGTCGAAATCGGAGATAGTAAATGTTGCTTTTATCTCAATTCTCGCTAAAGCGGTTTTTACCAGGTCTTGGGCAACTGCCTCTTTCCCTTCGGTGTTTGTAAACGGCGGCCATATATCCGAGGCAAGTTTTAACTCCTGTTTCTGTGCATAAATAAACTCCGAAAAACTAATTATAATTAATGCAATGGCTACTACTGTTTTCATAAAATTATTTCTAAAATTTTCTATTCATAGGTTTGAGTATATAACAATATTGGGGAAGTAAGGTTTAGAAAATAATACTTAAAAAGTATCCGATTCTATAATTTTTCCTTTTCTCTTTTTTGTTGAAATTAATTAAACCTGTCTTTTTGTTATGGTTCGTCTATGTTTTGTAGTTGTTTATACAACTTCAATAAAACCCTAAAAAGTTTGTTAAGGATGAAGCACAGGTTTTAAGTCGTGCATCTCAACCGAAAAAATAAGGGGCGAGTAGGGAGGAATGGCTCCTTGCCCGTAACTGCCGTATGCATGTTCCGAAGGAATTATCATATCCATTTTTGTCCCTTTTTTCATTAGCCCGATTCCATCTACAAATCCTGGAATTAAATCGTCTTTTTTGAAATTGAATTTCCATATTCCACTGGGAAAGTGGTCATGTGATGAATCGAATATAGTGCCGTTAATCAGATAGCCTGTGTATTCGAGAAAACAGGTGTCGCCGGGTTGAACAAGAGGAAGTGAATCTACTCCTTCTTCGTACATTACATAGTAAATTCCCAATTCTGTCGTGTCAACATCAAATCCATCCTTTTCAAGTTTTTCTATTGCTGCACTTATTTCCTGAGCTTCCATTTCGGGGGTTCGTGTTTCTATCTCCTCTGTTTTTGGCATACACGATGAGGCAAATAATAAAATTACGAGTACAAAAAAAGGTGCACCGTTTCTCAATGACTTTAACATGGCTTTAATTGTTTAAAAATTTTCGCGGCAAATATACTCAAATCATTTATTTATTCAGTTTCCAATTCGCTTCTCGATTGAGAAAATTGTTTTTCCTTTAATTAGAGAATTTATTCAACACAATAAGAGGAGAAGGAGAATCGCGTTGACTTTACTTTGTTATGGTTTTTTTAATTTGAAAAAAAGAGAATAAAAAAATCCCGGCGTCCACTCCGGGATTTTATTTTATTATTTCCTCCTGTGTTTATAATTATACTGAGTTTGTATGGCACA
>JALUZN010000185.1 GCA_027011835.1 Draconibacterium sp.
AATTAAAGGCAGTTGATACAGATTTCTCCAAATATCGTTTGTATCTCTCTTTTCGATAAAAGTAAAATCTCCGTTATCGATATAGTAATAGTTAAAATAGCGGATTCTTTGTTTGCTTTTTTTTGATTTTACAGGAAGCAGGTTTATAAGACTGTTTTTATTGGCTAAACAAGTTTGTTCTACCGGGCAGTTTATGCAATTGGGCGATTTCGGAACACATTGCAATGCTCCAAACTCCATAAATGCCTGATTGTGCATCCCCAGATTCTGCGGTGGCAATAAACTTTTTGCAATTTCATAAAACTCCTTTTTCCCGCTGTTCGAATCGATTGGGGTTTGAATTCCGTAATATCGGGCAAGCACTCTGTAAACGTTGCCATCAACGGTTGGGTAGGGCAGGTTAAATGCAATAGATGCAATGGCAGCTGCCGTATATGTGCCCACACCTTTTAATTTTAACAGTTTCTTAAAATCGGCAGGAAACTCTCCATTAAAATCGTTAACAATAATTTTCGCTGTTTTATGAAGGTTCCTTGCGCGCGAATAATATCCCAGTCCCTGCCACAGTTTTAACACCTTATCTTCGGTGGCCGCAGCCAAATGTTCAACCGTTGGAAATTCGTTGATAAACGCCAGAAAGTATTTATACCCCTGAGCTACACGTGTTTGTTGAAGAATAACTTCGGAGAGCCAAATAAAGTATGGATCTGTTGAATTGCGCCACGGTAAATCACGTTTATTGGTTTTATACCACTTGTGAATTTCGGTTGAAAAATCGTTCATTTGCCACTAACTAATTAAGAATCTACACAAAAACAAAAATAATTGTTTTGAAAAGCTTTTGTGTAAGTAAATTATTTTTATTTTTGCACACTCGTTTGAGGAGATAATATATTGAAAATTAAATATTTTAAAAAAATGACAAAGGCAGATATTGTAAATGAGATCTCGAAAAATACAGGGATTGAGAAAGTAACTGTTCAAAAAACAGTTGAAGCATTTATGGAAACAGTAAAAGACTCTTTAGTCGATGGTAAAAATGTTTACCTGAGAGGATTTGGAAGTTTCGTAGTAAAACAGCGGGCAGAAAAAACAGCAAGGAATATTTCGAAAAATACAACAATAATTATTCCTGCACACAATATTCCTTCGTTTAAACCGGCGAAAACATTTGTTTCAGAAGTTAAAAATCAAGTAAAATAAATAGTATGCCAAGCGGAAAGAAAAGAAAGAGACATAAGATGGCTACTCATAAACGCAAAAAAAGATTGCGTAAGAATAGGCATAAAAAGAAGAAGTAAGAGTTATTAAGTAATTCTTACTGAGAGTTTTGATTAAACCTAAAGCATAACGATGTTTTAGGTTTAATCTGTTATAAACAATAGTATTAATTTAAATGACAATAAAGGTTGTGAGTAGCGATTTAATTATTGATGTAACTCCATCCGAAGTTGTTATTGCCTTACAGGAGAATAAAAAACTTGTTGAATTATCAAGAGAAAGAAGCGGAGCAAAATTTGCAGTAGGAGATATCTACCTCGGTAAAGTAAAAAAGATTATGCCGAGTTTAAATGCCGCTTTTATCGATGTTGGTTACGACAAAGATGCTTTCCTGCATTACCTCGATATGGGGCCGCAGTTTGCAACACTAAACAAATTTCTTCGAATTGCTTCTTCAAAGAAGAACAAAATCACTTCCATCTCAAGGATTCACTCTGAACCCGATATTAATAAGGAAGGAAAAGTTAACGAAATTCTTAAAGTAGGTCAGAAAATTTTGGTTCAGGTATCAAAAGAACCTATCTCAACAAAAGGACCTCGGTTAACTTCAGAAATTTCGATTGCAGGACGGAACCTGGTTTTAATGCCTTTTAGCGATAAAGTTTCAGTATCGCAAAAAATTAAAACCAACGAGGAGAAAAATCGGTTAAAAAAACTGGTTCAAAGTATTAAGCCACGTAAATACGGCATAATAGTTCGAACGGTTGCCGAAGGAAAGAAAGTGGCCGAGCTCGATCAGGAACTCAACGGGTTGGTTGCAAAATGGGAAACTATTTACAACAAACTCAACAGAATTCAGGCACCATCGCTGGTTATTGGCGAAATGGGCAGAACAACAGCTCTGTTGCGCGACATTTATCATCCTGACTTTAATAGTATTATTGTTAACGATCAAATCGTTTGCAATGAACTCTCCGATTACATAGGCAGCATTCAAGCCGATAAAAGGAAAATTGTAAAATATTACAATGGACGACAACCTATTTTCGAACATTTTGGAATAGAAAAACAGATTAAAGGTTCGTTCGGGAAAACCGTTTCTTTTAAAGAAGGCGCTTATTTAATTGTAGAGCATACAGAAGCATTTCATGTAATTGACGTTAACAGTGGTAATAGGGCAAAAGCAAATTTAGATCAGGAGACAAATGCTCTGGACGTAAATATGGCAGCCTGCGACGAAGCAGCGCGGCAATTACGACTCAGAGACATGGGCGGAATTATTGTTATCGATTTTATCGATATGCATGTGGCGGCTAACCGGCAGAAAGTGTATGAACACATGAAGGAGGTGATGGCGGCCGACCGGACAAAACACAACATTTTGCCACTTAGCAAGTTTTGCCTGATGCAAATTACCAGGCAACGCGTGCGCCCCGAAGAGAATATTGAGACCGCAGAGGTGTGCCCAACTTGTAAAGGAAGTGGAAAAATTGTTCCTGCTATTTTATTTGCCGACGATTTAGACAGCAAAGTAAAATATATTTTTACCGATTTGAACAAGAAAAAATTGGTTTTAAAAGTTCATCCGTATGTGGCGGCTTATTTAACCAAAGGGTTGAAATGTTTCCGAAACCGGTGGTTTTTTAACTATTTTAAATGGGTGAGAATAGAAGAAAATAAC
>JALUZN010000186.1 GCA_027011835.1 Draconibacterium sp.
GCTGTTTGCTGCATTTACAATGGTTTGTGTTGAGCGGTAGTTCTGTTCGAGCTTAAAAAGTTTGTGCTCGGGGTAGTCGTTTTTAAAGTTTAAAATATTTTCAATTTTAGCTCCGCGAAACGAATATATACTTTGTGCGTCGTCGCCAACCACACAAATGTTTTTATGTTTGGCAGCCAGTTTTTTTACAATAAGGTATTGTGCAAAATTGGTATCCTGGTACTCGTCGACCATAACATAGTCGAACCGGTTTTGGTAACGTTCTAATATTTCAGGATGGTCGCGAAAGAGTAAATTTGTTTTTAACAGTAAATCATCGAAGTCCATTGCACCCGAGAGAAACGAGCGTTTTGCATATTCTTTATAGATTGTCGAGATTTGCGGCATTCTCATATTTCTGTCAACAGCAGTAATTTCGGCATTGTTTGTATAAACCGCCGGAGTAATAAGGTTGTTTTTTGCCATCGAAATACGGCTGGCAACAACATTGGGCTTATAAACTTTGTCGTTTAATTGCAGGCTTTTTATAATTGTTTTTATCAGGCTTTTGCTGTCGGCACTGTCGTAAATAGTGTAGTTCGACGGATAGCCAATTGCTTCGTGTTCGGTGCGTAAAATACGCGAAAAGATACTGTGGAACGTTCCCATCCAGAGGTAGCGGGCAATGTTTTCGCCGGCAACCTTTGCAATTCGGTCTTTCATTTCGCGTGCGGCTTTGTTGGTAAATGTAAGCGCCAGAATTGTCGATGGACGAACACCTTGTTTTAACAGGTGAGCAATGCGGTAGGTTAAAACCCGGGTTTTCCCCGAGCCTGCACCGGCAATCACCAACGCCGGGCCTTCGGTTCGAATAACAGCTTCTTTTTGTGCTTTATTTAATTCGCTTAAGTAATCCAAATCTGAAAAATATTTAATAACGACAAATGTAAAAGATGTAAAACGGTTTTGGTGATTTTCTAAAAGGCTTTTATTAACAAAATTCAATTTTGGGTTTTTTTACGCTCAATTCGTTTATTTTTATACTTTGTCAGACAATTAAATTAAAATTATACGTTAATATTGTAGCTCAAATTGTTGCATTTATGAATAGAAATATTTTCTACTTGATTGGGTTTGTGTTCTTATTTATGATTTCCACATCGTTGCAGGCACAACTTTCGGCTCCAGGCTCAAATGGCTCCGACAAAACAAGTTATGTTACGTTTCCCGAAACAGACAGTATTTACGTATTTTGTACTGCTGTTGAAACCGACGAAGTGGGGGTGTTGAGAATGACAACTGCCTTAACAGGAACAAAAACTTTTTTGTGGGAAAAATACAACGAAAATTCGGCTACATTCGAGTTCTACTTTTCTGAAAGTGCTGATGCAATGTATTCTGAGAGAACGGGGTTGCCCAACGGTTGTTATCGGGTTACGGTTTCGCAGGGTGGAACAACGGAAATTAGTCGTGCCTGGGTGTTTAATAACTGGACAAAAGCAACCGGAAATGTTTCGGAATCGAATTGCGAATTTTTTGAGCTAACTGGAGAATTTACTACGGCCGAATTAAACTATTTCGATTTGGCTGATAATACCAAATTGCAAGTTGCAAAAGATACACGCGTACAGTGGAAAAATAGTGATAAAATTATCGCTGCATCGTTAATCGCCACCGTATATGACCCGCCAACAAAAAATACCGATTATACGTTGCGTGTTTTCGATAAATTCGGGTGCGAAGGAATTAGCACTGTTACCTACGAATCGATTGTTACTAAAGCGTTATTTACTGTCGATTTTGGAGGGCAGGACCCCAACGAACTGGAGGCTCCTTTAACAGTAAGTTTTAAAAACAGTTCGGAAAACGGAGATGCCGGTTTGTACGAGTGGTTTTTGTTTCGCGATTTAAATGAGATAAAACGAGAGTCGGAAGATTCCGATGCCGCAATTGACAGTATTATGATTGTTGCTTACGACGATAATCCTGTTTATACTTACGAACGAACAGGCGTTTACAATGTTAAACTTGTTTCGAAACATGTTTCGGAAAATCATACTTGTGTCGACACTGTTTATATCGACGATTATATAAAAATCGATTCGTCGTACATTAAAGCTCCTAATGTTTTTACACCCAATGGCGACGGTGTTAACGATGTGTTTATTGTTAAATTCTTTTCGATGCAATCGGTTAAAATTAGCCTTTTTAACCGTTGGGGAAGAAAAGTTCATTATTTCGAAAGCGATAATGTTAGAGGATTTGGCGATACATGGGAAGCATCGGTTTGGGATGGAAAACTGATGGGCGGAAGATATGCCAGTCCGGGAGTGTATTACTACGTTATTGTTGGCGAAGGGCGCGACGGTACACGACGGCATGCACACGGTTTTTTTCATCTCTTCAGTGAAAAAAATTAGGAGGTTGGAATACAGGAGTTAACGAAGTCTCAATTCAAACTTAAAAAGCTGTTTTATTCTTTCTCTTCACTGAGTAATGGTTGTAATAATTTGTTCATAAAATCCCTCACAATTTCGTTCAGAAATATTTAAAACAAACACAGGTTCTATTCTTAATTTTTTAATTATCTCGCTGACATGTTTTTCACGAACCACCAATATTAAATGGTACTCCGACTTCTCAATAATCTGTTCAACAGAATTCAGCCAACCTTTTCCTGAAAGTTCTAATTTGCCAATTTCATCAATAATCTTTATTAACGAATTATTATTTTGTAACTCTTTATTTCCGGCATCCAACCCTTCATTGAAAATATAAAACCTGCCAATTTTTTGCTGAGTGAGGTCTCCCTCTTTTCGTAAAAATTTAGCCGATTTGTTTGTCGAAATAGTAACAACATCGTATCCGGTTATCACATCGTTCTCCATAATCCGTGAAGAATAAACTC
>JALUZN010000187.1 GCA_027011835.1 Draconibacterium sp.
TCCAACTTCAGGTCGAAAAACAAAATCAAACCTTATTACAAAAAATCTGGAAAGCAAGCAGCAAATTCGCGCTTAAACTTATAATCGATTATTTAAAAAAATACGCCGCCCAAAAACTTGCCGAACTTACAATTACCGAAACAACCGAAGGCGCAAAAACCGCGGCTGTCGAAACAGGCTCAATTGCGCGCATCGCCTTAATGGGAGCTGAAATATTAAAAAAAATCGCACTTGCAGCCGCTGATATTTTCGAGGGAGTAGCTGCGGCGATAGGAGAACTTTTTGCAACACTCGGACCGTTTGCGCTCTTTGTCATAGGAGGACTTGTTGCCGGAGCGTATGCCGCTTGGGAAGGACTTAAAAATGCATTCGGGTTCAAAGCCGGCGGATATACGGGAGACGGCGGGGCTGATGACGAAGCAGGCGTAGTTCATAAAAAAGAATATGTCTTCCCCGCCCCTATGGTAAGTAAAGAAAAAACCAACTTCGACAAACTATACCGCTACCTCGCATCCGGAGGTACGCTTGAAAATCTGTTCAATGTCCTTGCAAAAACCGTTTCCCCCAATAAGACTCCTATAATATCGTCCCCGGCATTAGCCGGTTTCCCAATTGCAAAAACATCTTTGCAAAGCGATAACGGCGTTCTTAAAGATATTAAAAACGCCATAGCTCAAATACCGGAAAAAATCCAACTTGAAGCGCAAACTAAAATCACCGACAAAGAAATATGGTTGTTATTCAAAAGACGGGAAAAAATAGAACAAAAACGAACTTCGACCAAATAAGGAGAAACAATGGAAACTCGTTTTATACAAGGGTCAGGATACCCGACGCTTTACCGATACACTGCTTCCGGAACCCTCACAGAAACAATTCGTATGCCCTATGTGCGAGACGACGGCAAATCATACATTCGGCAAAAACTCATCCCATATCCCGAAAATAAAATGCTTCAGCACAAAATGCTCAACGGAGAAGTTATTGAAGACTCGCCGGTAGGATACATATTGGAAATTGAAATTAAATACAACACAATAGAAAAAACAATACTTCTTGCCGTAATTAATTCGATACTGGAAGCAAAACAATCCGGCTACCTCAAACTCAAACCCAGACACGATTATAACAGCGACGAAAACATATACCGAGTAACAATTATGGAAATACCTGAATTGAAATCCCAAAACGCTTGGCAGCACACTATTACTCTAAAATTCCAAACAGAACTCCTTCCGCTCTCAACGAGACTACACATTCCGCCGCTATTACCGTCGTAAAAGAATAACGACAAAAAAAGCCAAGGGCTGAAACGCTCTTAGCTGCAATCCCGAGATAGCAACGAATAAGATACAATAACAACCCTTGACCTATGGTCATAATGCTTGCACAAAATGACTCCTTTAAAAATACAAAAAAATCAAAAAAAAGGAGAAAAAAATGATACCTTATATTGGCGGTAAATTTGCAATGAGTAAACTGATAATAAGCCAATTTCCCGAAGACTACAGAAAAAGAACATACGTCGAAGTCTTTGGCGGTGGAGGTTGGGTACTCTTCAAAAAAGACCCTTCAAATATCGAAGTCTATAACGATCTTAATTCTACGCTCGTTACCCTTTTCCGGATAATTCGAGATGATTACGAAAAATTCCGGCATCTTTCCGAATGGTCGCTGCACAGCCGCGAGCTTTTCGAAGAAGCTCTTAAAAAAATTAGATCCGACCAATTCGACTGCGACCTTGACAAAGCCCTTGCCAAAGCAATAACCCAGATTCAATCATTCTCCGGAGAAGGTAAATCCTGGGCATACGAAGTTCAATCTCCAGGCAAACGGATTTCAGGCAGTTGGCTGCCTTTTCTTCGGAGGCTTTCATTAATTAACGCCCGACTCAAACGCGTTCAAATCGAGAACCTTGATTTCGAACGCCTTATAAAAAAATATGATAGACCTACAACTCTTTTCTACATCGATCCACCTTATGTGGACACTGAACGGTATTACAATTCCCAAGATGTTAACTTCACCAAGGATGATCACTACCGGCTTGCGAAAGTTCTACATTCCATAAAAGGGAAATTCGTTCTAAGTTATTATGAGCATCCTCTTGTTCGCAATTTGTATCCTCACAACCGCGTAATTGCAAAAGAAAATATCAAAAGCTCAGTTGTAATGCGGAATGACAAAAACCAAAAGTCACGACCGAAATCCAAAGAATTGCTCATATTTAATTATTAAGAAAAAGGGGAACTGTCCGAATTGCTTTGCAACTTATTGACATATAAGAGCAATACTTTTCGAACAGTTCTCCAGCACTTTAGACATAATGTCATAGGGATAATCGTCAAAATATCGCTGCACTATTCGTCAAAATATCGCTGCACTTTACATTGAAAAGGTAATAGGCAGACAGACGGTAGTAATCGAAGTGTTAACATAAAACTTAAAATTAGCTTAACTATTGATGAAATGATAAACAAATTAAAAGAGAGAGGAATAAACATATCTGAAAATTGTAATATGCTCTCGATCGACAGAAGTACAAATCACCGTAATTGTTCAAAACAAAGAGTAATCCACATAAATCGAAAAGGATGAAAAACAAAAAAGAAAATGAAGAATATATTTCGGTAATAAAGAGAATCAATACGGATACCGAAAGATTTATGAGATCATTTAAGGAATAACTGATTTATATTAATAATTTTGACATCTTTAAGGAAGCTGAAGTTATGGTAAAACAATTTATTAAATTTTATAACGAGGAATACCTGCATTCTGAGAATACTTACATCCCTTTACATTTGAAAATTTATGTAAGAAAAAAAAACTGTTGCTTGATTTTTCTACATTATTTTTTGTCTTGACTTTTTGGGGGC
>JALUZN010000188.1 GCA_027011835.1 Draconibacterium sp.
CAGATATTCGATAAAACAATAAAAATTAAATAATTATGGGAAAAATAGCCGAAAATGTTAAGCCGGGCGTAGTTACCGGATCCGACTTGCAATTTATCTTTCAAGTTGCTAAAGAAAATCATTTTGCCATTCCGGCAGTAAACGTAATTGGCTCATCGTCGATTAATGGAGTTATGGAAGCTGCAAAGAAGGCAAATGCACCTGTTATGATTCAATTCTCGAATGGAGGAGCTGCTTTTAATGCCGGTAAAGGATTAAAATTAGAAGGTCACGAAGCTGCTGTTTTGGGTGCTGTTGCAGGTGCAAAACACATTCATACTTTGGCCGAAGCATACGGAGTGCGTGTTGTGTTACACACCGACCACGCTGCTAAAAAATTATTACCCTGGATTGACGGATTGTTAGATGCAAGTGAGAAAAACTTTGCCGAAACAGGAAAACCACTTTTCAGCTCGCACATGTTAGACCTTTCTGAAGAGCCGATTGAAGAGAACATCGAAATCAGCAAAAAATATTTGGAGAGAATGGCAAAAATGGGAATGACACTGGAAATTGAATTGGGAATTACCGGTGGAGAAGAAGATGGCGTTGATAACAGCGATGTAGATTCTTCGAAACTATATACTCAGCCCGAAGAGGTTTGTTATGCATACGAAGAGTTGAGCAAAGTATCGCCAAACTTTACCATTGCTGCATCGTTTGGAAATGTTCACGGTGTTTACAAACCGGGTAACGTAAAACTTACTCCGAAAATTCTTGACAATTCTCAAAAATATATTCAGAAGAAATTAAATACCGAAGAAAAACCTGTAAACTTTGTTTTCCACGGTGGCTCGGGTTCTTCGGCTGACGATATTAAAGAGGCAATAAGTTACGGTGTAATTAAAATGAACATTGATACCGATACACAGTGGGCATTTTGGGATGGCGTTCGCGCTTTCGAAGCTGCCAACCACGACTATTTGCAAGGTCAGATTGGCAATCCGGAAGGAGATGAAAAACCAAACAAAAAATTCTACGACCCACGTGCATGGTTGCGTAAAGGCGAAGAGAGTTTGATTGCCCGTTTAATTCAGGCATTTGAAGACTTAAATGCAATTGATAGTTTATAAAAAAACCACTATTACAATAGTAAAAAGCCGTGTCAGTTTTTTGATACGGCTTTTTTTATGAATCCACTTTTAACAGTTATACCAATTTAGATTTGAATTGCCGCATAATTGAATAAATTCAATGCGGCAATACGAGGTTAACTTGGTATTAAATCAGCATCATCTTTTCAATATAAATGTCCTGAAACGATTTGTCGCCCTCGAGATTTATATGCGATGTTTTGCTTAAAATATTACCGATAAAATCGTTCTCTTCGAAAAGGAACATTTTTGCCCCAATAAGCGCGGTATTTCCAAGTTTAATAACTTTTTCCTCTTCGCACTCTATCAATCCTGTTCTGATAACGTTTTTAACGGTTAGGAAATTCCCAAAACCACCGGCAATAAATACATTTTCAACAGTGCTGTAGTTTATGTTTAACCGGTTCATTAACAGCTGGATTCCGGTTGCAATTGCCGCTTTTGCCAGTTGAAATTCGCGAATATCCTGCTGTGTTAATGCCACTTGCGGGGTAATTTCAATTTTATCGTCGCCCGAATTTATCTCCCCAAACATTCCAATTTTCTCCTGCTCGAGCAAAATTGCCAACACATCAATTAACCCGCTGCCGCAAATTCCTTTTGCTTCAGCATTTCCAATTATATGGCTTTTTAATTTGTCGTTTTCAATGGTTACCGACGAGATGGCTCCCGTGGTTGCCCGCATCCCCTGATTTATGTTTGCCCCTTCGAAAGCGGGCCCGGCTGCCGTTGATGCACAAACAATTTTATCGCGGTTTCCCACCACAATTTCACCGTTCGTTCCCAAGTCAATTAACACCGAAAACTCTTCCCGTTCAGCCATTTTTGTGGCTGCAATTCCGGCCAGAATATCGCTGCCAACAAAACTTCCAATCGACGGGAAAAATTTAATTTCTGTATCGGCACCCAACTTCCAGTTTAACTCTTTGGCCGAGAAATGCTGTTCCCCCAAGTCGGGCGAATCGAAAGGATAAAACGAAAGCGAATCGACTTTTAACCCGGTAAAAATATGGTGCATTACGGTGTTTCCAACAATGGCAACCCGTTTTACATCAACCGGATATTTTTCCATAACCGATTCAATCATCTCACCAATTTTTGCACGAATAATTTTTTGTTGCTCTTCTTGTTTCCCGTCGAGGCAACTTTGAATGCGCGCAATTAAATCGCCACCAAATTTAGCCTGCGGATTAATAGCAGAGACCGAGTTAAGCACCTGTCCGTTTTCGAGATGAATAAGTTGTGCAACAACGGTTGTTGTTCCTAAATCGATTGCAATTCCATATCCTTTTTGCGGCTTAATTTCAAAGGTCGAATTGTCGGCAAGAATAATATTTTCGAACTGCGAGATTTCGAGCGTAATATCCGACTCGGCGTTGCAATAACAGGCAAGCCGCCATTCATCACCAAGTTTTAGTTTTTCTAATTTCTCCTGCTGAGCAGCATCCGCAGCCAGCTCACCTTTCAGTAGTTTTACTTTACATGCCCCGCAAGTTCCTTTTCCTCCGCAGGGAAATTCGACACCAAATTCGTGCAGCGTATCTATTAACGGAGTTCCTCTGTTTACTTCAAATTCTTTGCCCAACGGTTCGAGGGTAATTTTAACTTTTTGTTGCATGGTACTTTCTGCTAAAAATTTGTGTTAAAATAACTTCTTTTTTTTGAAGTGCTAAAATTAATATTTTATGAAGTTGTTTTGGCTTTAAGTTAGGGTGGTTATAAAAG
>JALUZN010000189.1 GCA_027011835.1 Draconibacterium sp.
TTGTATTATACTTGTTTTATAAAAATAAAGTTTTAGTTTTAAATAACAAAAGTTTAATAAAATTAGAAAACAACAACATTGTAGCTCTAGCGAATGATTAAACTAGAATACAACAGATTTTGTTTTGGAGGTTCGGTGTTAAACAACAGCTAAAGCTTTAGGGGCAGACGGGGGCCGTTGAAAAAGTTTATAAATTTTCAAAACAGCATAACCTAAATTAATTGGCTTATAAAACGAAAGCTGTTTGAGATAATAAAAAAGGATGGAAAACAGGAAGGATAGTAAGTTGAAAGATGTGATAGTTTAGTTGTTGTAAGCAAAATACTAAAATAAATGCGAACTCTAGTATTAGGGAGACCTATATAAAATCAGTCTCCCATTGTATAAAAATGTGCACGATTATTTTTGATTCATTCTCCTTTTTTTTCCATGGTCGCGAAACATTTTAACCATATACATTCTAAACTCTTTTTCAGTTTTATAGAGGTCAAGAACTTTTTTTGGGGGAAGAATTTTTAAAAATTCTTCGTTGTATTTTGCCGGAATTGCTCCCTCTTTTTGCATGCTTTCTGCATATTCGCGTGTAAGTTGAATAATCTCTTTTTCTGTTAACGAATCTTCCGAATTGCGGACTTTTTCTTCCAATTGGCGGCGTAATTTCTGAACATTCCAGCGCTCTTTGTCCATTTGATTATAAATTGGCCAAAACTTTTCGGCTTCCTCGGGTGTGAGGTCTAAACGTGCCGAGATAAAAGCAATTTTTTCTGAGCGAAATTTTTTCCATCGGTCTTTGTGGTAGATTGCATCATGCTGTGCACTGACAATACTATTTGTAAAAATAAAAAAGATGCCTGTTAGAATAATTATCCGTAGTTTCATAATGTGTTATTTTTCTGTTTCAGTATAAAGTTCGTATTCCGAAAGGTTTGTGCTTACATAACTCAATAAATCTTCTTCGCTAAATTCAATGCCGTTGTCGGGCTCTTCGAGGAGAGCGAAAAAAGAGTTCTCATCAATATTTTCAATAACCATACTCGAAAACTCTTCTTCGTATGAATTGTTTAGTGGAGCATTCTCAACAACTTCGTTTGTAAGATACATTTTTACCGGCCAGTAAACCAATAGTGCTACCAATGCAAAACTGGCTGCCAATCCCAAAGCAGGTTTTATAGATTGTATAAAACGGTTCTTTTTTACAGGAGGGGCCACCTTGTTCTCTGCATCAATCCTTGCCTGCAAACGGGCAGGAAAGTCATCGAAATAATTGGCAGGAGTTCCAAACGGATTCTCCTTTTTTATCTCCGATAATCGGGGTGGCTCTTTTTTGTATCTGTTCATATTTCCCATTTTTGTGTTTTGACTTAAACTCTGATTAAAGGTTTAAATATCACTGTTTTTTATATATGCTTCAATCTTTTTTGTTGCGTGGTGGAACGATGCTTTTAATGCTCCTACCGAAGTATCCAGGATTTCAGAAATTTCTTCGTATTTCATCTCTTCAAAATATTTCATATTAAAAACCAATCGCTGTTTTTCGGGTAAACTTAAAATTGCCTTCTGTAATTCTAATTGAATTTTGTCCCCTTCAAAATAGGGGTCAGAGATTAGATTATTCATCAGGAATTCACTGGCATCGTTCATTGGCATAAAATGCTTTCTTTTATTCGAATTAATAAAAGTTAACGATTCGTTGGTGGCAATGCGATACAGCCAGGTATATAAACTCGATTCCTGACGGAAATTGTCGATGCTTTTCCATATTTTTATGAAGGTGTTTTGAAGTACGTCGTCGGCGTCGTCGTGGCTGATTACAATTTTGCGAATGTGCCAGTATAACCGCTCCTGGTATTTGGTTACCAACAAGTTAAATGCGAGGTCTCTTTTGTCTTCTCGCTTTAAGTTGGCAATTAATACACGGTCATCACTTTCCATTTACAAAAATTTATTCTATGACTTTGAATGCCGTAAAAGGTTTAATTTGAACAAAGGAAAGAAGGATGCAGCAAATTTTTTTACTGAAAGTATTGCCGGTGCTATATTCTAAAATTCAATCCTTCCTCTTTTAGTTTGTTGTAAATATCAACATCGAACGAATATAATTTTGCTGCACGGTGCGAAACGTTTGTCTGTTTTTCGTTTGTGTCAACCAACAGGTTCATATTCTGAATTTTCTTTCTGAAATTACGGGTGTCTAATTTTTTATCTAAAACAATTTCGTAAAGAGACTGTAACTCGGTGAGCGTAAACTTCTTAGGTAGCATGTGAAATCCTACCGGATGATACTGAACTTCTTCGCGTAATTTGGATAGCGCAGTTTGAATAATCTCTTTTGTGTCGAAAATAACTTCGGGAAGATTATCGATGTCGAACCATTTAACTGCTTGCGCCAAAGGCGACAGTTTTAAGTTGTGGTTTTTTGGGTTAATTAATGCATAATAAGCAACGGTTAAAACCCGCGAGTACGAAACCCGGTTAGGTGCCCCAAAAGTTTGCACTTGTTTTAGATAGATATTCTCAATTCCGGTAGTAATTTGAAGTAATTTCTTTGCATAAGTGTCTAAATCTTCTTCGGTGGGTAGATGTGTGCCAATTAAGCCCCAAAAATTTTCCGATTTCAAAGCCGGATTTTCTTCGAATATATCTTTTAGCTGTTCGTACTCTTCTTTACTTGTAAGGAATTTTTCAAGTAATTCGGGTTCGGCTCGCCAAAGTAGCACATTTAGTTTGTTCCCATCGAACCCAAAAATTACACAATCAACGGAGAAATTTTTAAAAATCATAAATATTGTTTTTACAAATGTAATAATTGAATTTTTAATTCAGCCGATGAATTTAGAAATATTGTGTGTTTAATAC
>JALUZN010000190.1 GCA_027011835.1 Draconibacterium sp.
CATCGGGGAACTGTTCTATAAAGTTAATTAATGACATACTTCTATTTTTATTTCAAAGATAATAATAATTGGGTAAATATACGGGTATTCATAATAAATTATTCAGGGCTGAAGCCCAATTGATTTTTGCATTCTTTAAATCCGTTGGCTGAAGCCAACGGCAAAGGATAATCCAGATGTACATCGGGATAAAGGATATTTGTAAAATCAATTATTGATAATGCAAGAATATCCTTTGCCGAGAACCACCATTTGGCGTTTTCTTCGTCCCAAACAGCACGTACCTCCCGGTCGTTAAAAAAACGTATGGATATTTTTGTATTACTCATAATTCTGTTCAGAATCAAAAAAACTTTATATCGTGTTGTAACTCCACAACAATTTTAAGGTAACGTATTGGCCCTTATTTTTGGGAAGGAATTCATACTCACCCCCGAAAAGCTAAATGGATTGATTTTGGTTTTCGCTTTATTTATCCGCCTTATCTTTTTTCTTTTTAGCATCCCTCATTGGGTTCGAACGCGAATATCCACCCCTGCCATATTTCGATTTATACAACTTAAAACGCGACGGCTCTATTTTGGGTGGCCAATAATTGTTGTTCATATCGGTATCGGCAGTTTCGTAAAACGGGTCGAGCGTAATTTGCGACACTTTTTTATCGAACATAAATACTTTCGAAACATTAAAGTTATCTCTCCGCCAAATTTCAGCCGGAATTCGTTTAACCTCTTTCGAACCGTCTTCAAATTCGAATTGAAGAATAATTGGCATTACCAATCCTCCCACATTTTCAAAATCGATTTGATAGAAATTATAACCATCAGTTAAAAACTTCTTTTCATCGTCGGAAAGCCCTTCAATGAGTTTATCATACTCTTCGCGGTCGGCTTTAGTAACTTTATACTCATCGTAAGTAGTATAAAAGTCTTCGGTCGCCGGGTCTCTTTCAGTAACAGTTTTTTCAATGGCTGTTTTATTTATGATTTTCGAGATTGCAACTTTACTTTCCCGTTTTTCTTTTTCCAACGGTTTTTCTATTTCCTGATTTTGAGTGTCCGGCTGATACCAACTTACTTTTTTCATGTCAATATCAACGTGGTCGGTTGTAAAAAACCAACCGCGCCAGAACCAGTCCAAATCAACAGCCGAAGCATCTTCCATTGTTCTGAAAAAATCGGCCGGAGTAGGATGTTTAAACATCCAGCGCTGCGCATACTGTTTAAAGGCAAAATCGAACAATTCGCGCCCCATTACAGTTTCGCGTAAAATATTTAGTGCTGTGGTTGGTTTACTGTAAGCATTGCTTCCAAGACTCCAAACCGACTCTGAGTTGGTCATTATCGGCGACATCCGGCTCACATCGCCTTTCATATAATTTACAATTTTATACGCGGGACCTGCGTGCGACGGGTAGTTACGTTCCCACTCCTGCTCGGTTAAATACTGGCAAAAAGTGTTTAGTCCTTCGTCCATCCATGTCCACTGACGTTCGTCGGAGTTTACAATCATTGGGAAAAAGTTGTGTCCAACTTCGTGAATAATAACACTAATCATTCCGTATTTTGTCCATTTGCTGTAGGTTCCGTCTTTTTCTGGCCGGCCACCATTAAAACAAATCATTGGGTATTCCATTCCAATTCTGTTGGTGTGTACCGAAATAGCTGTTGGATACGGGAAATCGAATGTAAATTTCGAATAGGTTTTAATGGTGTGTGCTACCACTTTTGTAGAGTACTGTTCCCAAAGTGGATTTCCCTCTTTTGGGTAGTACGACATAGCCATTACCGTTCGGTCGCCAAACTTTACACCCATGGCATCCCAAATAAACTTACGCGAACTGGCAAAAGCAAAATCGCGTACATTTTCAGCTTTAAAAATCCATGTTTTTGTGTCGGTTGCTTTATTTTTTTCAGCCTTTTCAGCCTCATCTTGCGAAACAATAAATACCGGGCTATCGGCATTTTTTGCCTTTTCAAAAAGGTCTCTTTGTTTTTTAGTAAGTACGTCGGTTGCATTTTGCAATACGCCGGTTGCACCAACAATATGGTCCGACGGTACAGTTAAGCTCACTTCAAAATCGCCAAAAGGAAGCGTAAATTCTCCCGTTCCCAGAAATTGTTTGTTTTGCCAGCCCTCTACGTCGTTATAAACTGCCATACGCGGGTAAAACTGCGCAATGGTGTAAAGGTAGTTGTCTTCGTCTTCAAAATATTCGTATCCCGAACGGCCGCCGTCTTTCATGCGGTCGTTTATGTTGTACCACCATTTTATCGAAAATGTAAACGAGCTGCCCGGTTCCAACTGTTTAGGCAGGTCAATCCGCATCATCGTTTTATTTACCGTAAAATGCAGGTCGTTACCATTCTCGTCTTTTACCTCCTCAAGTTTAAATCCCCCGTCGAACTGGTGATTCATACGTTTTAATTGCGAGAATGTAACCCGTTCGCTTAATTTCGAGGTTTGTGTTTTATAGGTATCCGATGTTTTAGCGCGCATGTTTTGGTCCATTTGCAACCACAAATAATTAAGCACATCGGGGCTTTTGTTTTCGTATGTAATTGTCTCCTGACCGTGAATTTGTTGCTTTGCATCGTCGAGGATAATGGCAATTTTATAGTTGGCTTTTTGTTGCCAGTATTCGTGTCCGGGAGCTCCCGACGCCGTACGATAAACATTCGGAGTTGCCAGCTCTTGTTTTAACTGTTTAAATTTGTTTGTGTTCGTGTTTTCCTGTGCATTTGCCGCAAAAACAGCAACAAGAAAAATTGCCAGCAAAGTCGATAGTTTTTTCATAATTAACCTATTTGTAATAAAAACAATAATTTGTCAAAATTAACAATCTTTAGAT
>JALUZN010000191.1 GCA_027011835.1 Draconibacterium sp.
CAATAAAAGCATTTTTTTATTCATAACCTTTGATTTGCTGCAAAGCTAATAAATATAAGGCGTAGCAAACTTTATAGCCTCCTTTTTGTCCATTAGGCCAAAAATTATATTCTACTTCAAGTTCAGGTAGACAAAACCTGTCAAAAAAACAGTCTGCTAATTCCTGTCTCGTATTGCTAAATAATTATCTTTGCTTGCAAAATAAAAACCGAGATTACAATGAAAAAGACATTAGCTCCGGTGGTGATAATGATTGCCATTTTGCTTGCAACACATCAGGTTTCTGATGCGTGCACGAACTTTCTTATTTCGAAAGGTGCAACAATTAGCGGTTCAACAATGATAACCTACGCTGCCGATTCGCATACTCTTTACGGCGAGTTATATTATCAGCCGGCAGCCGATTATCCGGCCGGTGCAATACGCGATATTTACGAATGGGATACCGGAAAATATTTAGGACAGATTCCGCAACCAGCCCATACGTTTAGTGTAATTGGGAATATGAATGAATTTCAGGTAGCCATTGGCGAAACCACATACGGTGGCCGTCACGAATTGGCCCATCAGCCGGGTGCAATTATCGATTACGGCAGCTTAATTTACATAACACTACAGCGTGCAAAAACAGCCCGCGAAGCAATAGAAACGATGACCGGTCTGGTTGCCACGTACGGTTATTACAGCTCGGGTGAGTCGTTCTCTGTTAGCGATGCCAACGAAGTGTGGATATTGGAATTAATTGGAAAAGGCGAAGGCGAAAAAGGGGCGGTTTGGGTAGCCCGAAAAGTTCCGGACGGATACATTTGCGGACACGCCAATCAGGCGCGTATTACAACATTCCCGCTGAATGACTCCGAGAACTGTTTGTATGCCAAAGATGTAATTTCGTTTGCCCGTAAAAAAGGGTGGTATTCAGGTAGCGATAAAGATTTTAGCTTTTCGGATGTTTATGCTCCGGTTGATTTTGGTGCTGCACGTTTTTGTGAAGCCCGTGTTTGGGCCGGGTTTAAAAAAGTAACCAGCGGATTAGATGAATACACCGACTATGTTATGGGGAAAGTTAAACATGGTGGAGCAAATAATTTTGCAACGAACCGGATGCCACTTTGGGTAAAGCCTGATAAAAAATTATCGGTTCAGGACGTGATGGGATTAATGCGCGACCATTTTGAAGGAACACCACTCGACATGACAAAAGACCTTGGTGCAGGGCCGTTTGGACTCCCATATCGCTGGCGCGGTTTAACATGGAAGGTTGATTCGACAGAATATTGTAACGAACGCGCAATTGCCACACAGCAAACCGGTTTCTCGTTTGTTGCACAGTCGAGAAGCTGGCTGCCAAATCCCATTGGAGGAATTTTTTGGTTTGGTGTCGACGATGCTGCCACTACTTGTTATACTCCTATGTATTGTGGAATTACAAAAGTACCGGAGTGTTTTAGGGGTGGAAACGGCGATATGCTTACATACAGCGAAACGGCAGCTTTTTGGGTTTTTAATCAGGTTAGCAATTTTACCTATTTACGTTACAACTATATGATTAAGGATGTACAAAAAGTGCAAAAAGAGCTGGAGGATAAATTTGTTGCGTACACACCCGTTGTCGATAAAGCTGCCGAAATGTTGTACAACGATGATAAAAACAGAGCCAGAGATTTTTTAACCGAGTACTCGGTAAACGAAGCCAACAATATGACTAAGCGCTGGAAAAAGCTGGGGCAGTTTCTGCTGGTAAAATATATTGATGGAAATATTAAGGTTGAAAAAGAGGGGAAATTTGTTCGTACAAAAGACGGAATGGCAGTACATCCTCAGCAGCCGGGTTATCCCGAATGGTGGTTAAAGGCGATTGTTAAAAGTACAGGCAATCATTTTAAGGTTTTGGATAGCAGCCATTAAAAAAACCGTCCCTTTCAAGGGACGGACACAGAAATATGAGTGAATCTCCGGGCTCATATTCTATCAAAATCATATTTTTTAGAAATAGATTATTCAGGGCTGAAGCCCAATTGATTTTTGCATTCTTTAAATCCGTTGGCTAAAGCCAACGGCAAAGGATATTTGTATAATCAATTATTTATAGTGCAAGAATATCCTTTGCCGTCCTGAGCAGAGTCGAAATAGAATTATCCTTTGCCGTCCCTTTCAAGGGACGGATATAGAGATTAAATGAATCTCAGGGCTTCAGCCCTAGCCATTTGATTGTTTATCAAACAACCGGCCCTGCTAGCTGTTTTAATCGAAATAATGCCTCTAATTTTAAGAATTTTCTTTAACTAATTTTCCAAGCCGTTAACGAATAACAATATTAGCTAATTATCCTTTTTTTTCGAAAGTTGGTAAATGAAATTTCCAAAAATTTCAGTAGCAACTTTGTCAGGTGCATCGATTCATTTCAGCCAAAACATCAGAAATAAAATATTGGATTGCTTTTTGACTATTGCATGCGATAAAGTACTTTTGAATGGAAGTTATGACAGATACAGAGTTAAAAATAGAATACAAAGAGATTTGCGTTAATCTGGCTGATAGGAAATTAAAGCCGGCATTCGACCTGCTCGAGAATCTTATTCATCAAACCGGTTTAGTTATTCATCTCGAAGAGTGGCGCTCGCTTGAACAAACCTACCGTTTTATGCTGCAATATACGGTTGAGGGAGTTTCTGACCCGGAACGACAAAAAATTTACAGAAAACTAATTGTTTCGGTGTACGAACTTGCCGATACTGTTTACGAAGCGGCACGATTAAAAACATCGCCATCGGTAGAATACGAAAAAAAGCGGACTCTAGTACTCTCTTCAAAAAATGGAATAGCAGAGTTAATTGAAGAGATAGAATCCAGTTCGATAAATGAGGAGCTGGTGTCGATGGTAAACGAAAGCGGAATAGAAAATCAGGGAAAAAGTTCCGGGGCTGTTTTGTCTCAGCAAAAAATTGTCGACCTGTTTTATCGCGTTTGGTTTCAAAATAAAATAAACGATACCGAGGCCGACGCATTGTTACGGCTGTTAACCGGCGATAGTATTCATACTCCTTATAAAGCATTTATTGTTTCGGCATTAATGTTGAGTTTGCAGCGCTATTTCGACCAACAAAAATTTATGCTTCTGTTCGATACGTACGATTCAGAAGAAAGAGAAATTCGTCAGCGTGCATTTGTTGGGTTGCTTATTAACCTGTATAAATACGATTTGCGGTTGAGCGATTATCCGGCAATTACCGGTCGTTTAACCATTTTAAACGAAGACCCCGAGTTTAAACGGAATTTCGAGCAGGTAATTATTCAGTTTATTCGAAGTAAAGAGACCGAGAAAATTGAGAAGATTATTAAAGACGAGATTATTCCGGAGATGATAAAAATTAGTCCGAATTTAAAAGATAAAATGAATTTGGACAGTTTAATGGAGGACAGTTTTGACGAAGATAAAAATCCGGAGTGGGAGGAGATTTTTAAAGATTCGCCCGAGTTGATGAATAAAATGGAGGAGTTTTCGGAGATGCAAATGGAGGGAGCCGATGTTTTTATGGGGTCGTTTTCTATGCTGAAAATCTTCCCGTTTTTTAATGAAATATCGAACTGGTTTATCCCGTTTTTCCCGGAAAATCCTGCGCTCACTTCCATTGTCGAAAACTCTGATGAATCGAATAATCGCCTTATTGAAGCAATAAGCAGCGCTCCTATTTTATGTAATTCCGACAAATATTCTTTCTGTTTTAGTATTCAGAACCTGCCGAAAGAGAACAGGGAATTTATGGCAGAGGGAATGAATGCTGAAATGAATCAGTTTAACGAGTTACAGGCCGACGAAGAGTTGACCGACCCGGGGAAAAAAGACGGTTTTGTTTCGAACCAGATTATTCAGGACTTGTACCGGTTTTATAAATTGCATCCGAAAAAGGAGAGTTTCGACGATGTTTTTACGTGGCGTTTCGATTTTCACAATAAAAAGGTTTTGGGCAAAATTTTAAAAGAAGACGAAAAAATACTTCGGAATATTGGCGAGTATTATTTCTCTAAAAATCATTTCGAAGAGGCTGCCGAGATTTTTAACTACCTGCTTGCAATCGATAAAAATGGGGAACTGTATCAAAAACTTGGGTTCTGCTATCAAAAGTCGGGCGATTTCGAAAAAGCGTTAAGTGCCTATAAAAAAGCCGAATTGTTTGGGTTGAATAAGCTGTGGAATTTCAAAAAAATAGCACTTTGCTACCGTAATTTAAACGATTTGCCTAAAGCACTCGAATACTATTTGGAGGCGGAGAAAATAGACAGCGATGACCTGAATGTTCAGTTGAATATTGGACGGTGCTACCTGGAGTTGGAACAATTCGAGGAAGCATTAAAATGCTATTTCAAAGTTGAATATTTGGCTCCGGGAAATAAAAAAGTGTGGCGCCCCATTGGCTGGTGTTCGTTTGTAAGCGGCAAAAAAGAGCAGGCAGAAAAATACTTTGCAAAGTTGGTTGAAGATGGTCCGAATAAACACGATTTAATGAACTCGGGGCACGTGCAGTGGAGTTTGGGAAACCGGAAAGCAGCACTCGAATTTTATAAAAAATCAATTGCGCAACCCGATTTTACTGAAACCGGGTTTTTTGAGGTGTTTGACGAAGATATGCACTATCTGTTGGAACAGGGAGTTGATAAAGATGATATTCCAATTTTGCTCGATCAGTTACGGTATTTTATTGCCGCAGAATAAACCATTAATATTTTAATGTGTTGTCGGTTTTTAATAATTATTCTTGCTTTAAAGCATTTCCGAAAAATTAACCGGAGAGTGGTATTTTTATTTATAAATCTTAAATTTGAATAGACAATATTGATTTAGGATAATTTAAATAAATAATAGTATGAAAAAAATAGCAGTAGTACTGGCGGGTAGCGGTGTTTACGATGGTTCCGAAATACATGAAGCAACATTAACACTATTGGCAAT
The DNA here is from genome assembly GCA_027011835.1 of Draconibacterium sp. GTDB lineage: Bacteria > Bacteroidota > Bacteroidia > Bacteroidales > Prolixibacteraceae > Draconibacterium. The sequence continues at coordinate 4,949 of JALUZN010000191.1, forward strand.
TGCACGAAATGGTGCAGAGTACCAATGTTTTGCGCCCGATGTAAATCAGGCACACGTTGTTAATCATTTAACCGGCGAGGAGATGCCCGAAACCCGGAATGTATTAATTGAGGCGGCACGAATTGCACGCGGTAACATTAAACCGCTTACAGAATATGATGCCAAAGATTACGATGCCATAATTTTCCCGGGCGGATTTGGGGTGGCTAAAAACCTCTGTTCGTTTGCTTTCGATGGTGTCGACTGTTTTGTTAATGCCGAAGTTGAAAAAGCAATTCGCGATACCGTTGTGGAGGAAAAACCCATTGGGGCACTCTGTATTTCGCCGGCATTAATTGCCAAAGTTTTAGGCGATGTTGAAGTAACAATTGGTGAGGATGCCGAAACGTCGACTGCCATTGAAAAAATGGGAGGAACACACGTTCAAACCACACATGGCGAGATTGTTGTCGACGAAAAATATAAAATTATTACCACGCCCTGTTATATGTTAAACGCCACAATCGACCAAATTGCAACCGGCGCCGAGAATGCCGTTAAAAAGCTTTTGGAGATGGCGTAAGACCAATGTCAATAGCTTTAGTATTTATAAAAAATGGTTGCAGTTCCATATATCGATATTCACACTCATTCAGCAAAAAAAGATGCCGGAGTTGTAACTGTCCGGAATTTTTTTCCGGGCGAAAAAATACCGGAATTTACGGGGCGGAATTTTTATTCAGTTGGATTGCATCCCTGGTTTTTAAATGGGGTGGCCAATAACAATGTACAACTGAACTTAGTTGAAGAGGCTCTTGAACTCGACCATGTTGTTGCAATTGGCGAGTGCGGTTTAGATAAAACCCGCCCCGAATTCGATGAGCAAAAGCGGGTTTTCGAAGCGCAGGCTTTTATGGCCGAAGAATTTAGAAAACCGTTGATTATTCACTGTGTAAAAGCGTGGAACGAAATAATGGAGTTGCACGACAAAATGCATCCTGAATGTAACTGGATTTTACACGGGTACAACGGAGGAGTTGAAATAACGCGTGCATTAGAAAAACGAGGCCTATTTTTCTCTTTTGGCGAAGCACTTTTAAAAAACAGACCGAAAGCGACAGAATCATTCAAGTTACTACCTCTCGAAAAAATATTTATTGAAACCGACGAGTTTGAAGGCGATATTAGAGAAATTTACAGGAAAGGGGCGCAAATAAAAAATATAGCTGCCGACGATTTAAAAAAATCAGTTTGGCAGAACTTTAACCGAATCGAAAATATTATGGTGAATTCGTTTGAATAACCATTTTTAAATAATTTCCTTTTTACTTTGTAAATTATGGATTGGATGGAACGAACGGGGCTGTTGCTTGGCCCTGAGAAACTAAATAAATTACAGCAAGCCAATGTTTTGGTTGTGGGGCTCGGCGGTGTTGGTGCCTATGCAGCCGAACAGTTATGCCGTGCAGGCATTGGCAAACTTACCCTCGTCGATGGCGATGTAGTCGACTCTTCGAACCGGAACAGGCAACTGCCGGCCCTTGTAAGTACAGTTGGGAAAACAAAAACAGAGGTGCTGGCGAAGCGGTTTCTCGATATAAATCCCGAAGTGAAACTTACACTTGTAAACGATTATATTAAAGAGGAGAAAATTACAGAGCTGGTAAAAAGTCAACCCTTCGACTATATTATCGATGCAATCGATACACTCTCGCCCAAAGTGTCGCTAATTAATAATGTAATGCGGCAGAAAATAAAGTTGGTGAGTTCGATGGGAGCGGGCGGAAAATTCGATCCGTCGAAAATTGAGGTTGCCGATATTTCGAAATCGTACAATTGTAAGCTTGCCCGAATGTTGCGAAAACGCCTTTCGAAGCTGGGAATAAAAAAAGGATTTAAGGTGGTTTTTTCTCCCGAAGATGTTCCTGAGTCGGCTGTTCGGATTGAAGAGGGGCGAAATAAAAAATCTACAGTTGGAACAATTTCGTATATGCCGGCGGTGTTTGGCTGTTTTGTCAGCAGCGTTGTTATTCGCGATTTAATTTCAGAATAGAGATATTGATTTCACCTAAACGTAAATATTTTCACCTGAATGTTTACACCAAATCTCTGTAAAACAATTTATAATCTCGCAAACTACTCGTTAATCTTTTCGAGAAGTAATGAGGTTTCGATTAGTGCACGTGAGTTATGATAGGGGCAGACCCAAAAACCTCCTTTTAACCCGGTGTTCCGAACGGTTCCATCTTCTTCAATAACATCGTACCACCCTCCGTATTTGTAATCAATAATCGAATCCTTTATAAAACTCCAGACTCGTTGATACGTTTCAAAATATGCTTTATTGCCACTATTTATAAATGCATCGAGCAATCCAACCATTGCTTCAGCCTGCACCCACCAGTGACGCTCTTTATTGTATTCTCCCGAGTCTTCATTTTTTTCATAAATAATCGATGAACCATCCGGATACATTCCTTCTTCTAAAACAGCATCGACCATCTTTTTTGTTCTCTTTTTTGTTTTTGCAAAAAGCTCGTTATTGTCAATCAATCTGGCCGCTTCGTTTATTAACCACGCCCCCTCAATATCGTGTCCGTATGAAACTAGATTTAATGGAACGCTCCAGTCTCTTTCAAAAAAAAGATTGAAATGATGAGTTTTGGAATGTATAATACGGTTCAGGAAAATATGAATTAACCCGGTTATTTGCTCTTTTAATGCATCGTTTTTCCACACCCGGTACAAATTTGAATAGGACTCAAGAATGTGCAGATGAGTGTTCATGCTTTTGGGATAATTTGCATCTTTTTCGCTTAATCGAAAGTCGGCCAATGTTTTCCAGTCTGAAGTAAAAGCTTCAATATATCCCCCGTGTTTTTTGTCAAAACTGTAAGTTTCAATTAAACGAACTATTTCAATTGAATAATTTAAACTCTCTTTGTTTCCGGTGGCCCGATAATATTCTGAAAGTGCGTAGATTCCAAATGCCTGGCCATAAATTTGTTTTCGGTTGCTGGTAACGTTTCCGCAAAAATCGACAGCCCAAAACACTCCTCCGTTCTTGTTGTCCCAAAAATAATCGATAAAATAATCGTAAGCTCTTTGGGCCAGTTGCAGGTATTTCTTATCGCCCCAAAAACGATATGCTCTCGAAAAAGTCCATAATATACGGGCGTTTAATATCAACCCTTTTTCTGCTTCATCAACCGGTTCTCCCTTTTTATTTATCTGCCCAACAAAACCTCCATTTTTACGATCTACCGATTTTTGTACCCAAAACTCCAGAATGCTTCTAAGCTCTTTTCTATTTTCAATTAATAAGTTTTCGATTAATTTCTTTTGCATCATTTTCGCCAGTTTATTACAATAAAATGTTATTCCGGAATCGTAACAATAAAAATAACATCTATTTTTATAATTGCAAGATTGGTTGAGAAATGGTTTATTTCTGAGAAGTTAGGACATGATTTTTGGAAAATCTCTTCTGAGGAGTACTATAAAAAGAACCAAGCGAAGTATTATGAAACAATTAATTTGGGTGTTAATTTTTACGAATTGAATTATGACAAATGTGTTGATTTTTTAGAAATGCTTCCGAATTGTCTGAAATAATGTGTGAAAGCATGATGGTTAGGTAGTTGTTGTGCGATTGATGGTTAGGTCAAAGGGTTGGACTGGTAAACAGAGTAGTGATTTTTAAACTTGTATCATAAAGTGCTCAACGCCTTATATATTTACCGCTAAATACTCACATAGTTTTTGCTTTACTGTGATATAAGTATCTTCGTCTTGCTAGAGAGATGTATCAATGAATAAACGATAAATATGATACATTTGTTATTGTACATCTGTTTTTGCATTACTACTTTTGCTGTGTAATTATTTAACATTAAGCAATAAATAGTTTTGTGAATTTCCAGGACAAGGGAACATTTTGAAGGTCGTAAAAAACAGAAACAAATTATGGAAACTACATCAAGAGAGAAGATTGAGCAGATATTAAAGAATCAGCGTATTTTTTTTAACTCGCAACAAACAAAATCGATAAATTTCAGGTTGAATGCTTTAAAAAAGTTTAAAGCTGTTATTCTGAAAAACGAACAGAATATTGCCGATGCACTTTGGAACGACCTGCATAAATCGGCTGAGGAGACGTATCTCACCGAAACAAGCATTGTACTTAGCGAAATAGATAATCATATAAAGCATTTGCGAAAATGGGCAAAACCAAAACGGGTAAAAACACCTTTGCATTTGTTCCCTTCGTCGAGTAAAATTATTTACGAACCGCTGGGTGTTGCTTTAATTGTTGCCCCCTGGAACTATCCGTTTCATCTTTTAATGAATTCGTTGGTGGGGGCAATTTCGGCCGGAGTTTGTTCCATACTGAAACCATCGGATTATGCAAAAAATATAGCCCTTGTTATGCAGCAGATTATTCAGGAAACTTTCGATTCGGAATACATCGATGTTGTGCAGGGAGGCAGAGAAGTAAATACAATTTTGTTTGAACAAAAATTCGATATAATCTTCTTTACCGGAAGTCCGGCTGTTGGGAAGGTTGTTATGCGTGCTGCTGCCGAAAACCTTACTCCTGTGGTGCTGGAGCTTGGTGGGAAAAGCCCGTGTATTGTCGATAAAGATGCCAATATTGATGTTGCCGCCAAACGAATTGCGTGGGGAAAAACTATTAACGCCGGGCAAACCTGTATTGCTCCCGACTACTTGTTTGCGCACCGTTCAATTAAGGATGAGCTAATCGGGAAAATAGGAAAATACATTGAAGAGATGCTTGGAAAGGAGATTCAGAAAAATAAGCATTTTGTTCGTATTATTAACGACAAAGCATTCGACCGGATTACCCGATTAATGAAGCACGGCGACATTAAATTTGGAGGCGAAACCAATAAAGACGAGCATTATATTGCTCCAACAA
>JALUZN010000192.1 GCA_027011835.1 Draconibacterium sp.
CAATAATAAAGAGCTTTTTAGTCTGATAAAATCGTTGCCTCGGAAAGCAAGGATTGCAAGAAAAGTTCCTATAAAATTCAAGTCATTTGAGAATTCCGTATTAACTTACTTTAGAAAAGGAAATCTTGATAAATTCTATTTATCAAATGAAAAAGAAAGTATCGAGCTTGACTTTTTAACGGCGGCAAAAATGTTTGAAGCTACGGAAAAAACCAAATCCGGGAAATTACCCGAAAACTTCTATAAATATCTTGCTGATAACAAATCAAAAATGGATGCTGATTTAAGCGAAGAGATTATTGAACAAGACACATCTCGAAGAGGGGGAAAAGACAATGCCGTGAGAATACTAAAGATTCTTAAATCGAAAGAAATACGACGATTTAAGGGTTTTACGGATATCGATGATAACTATCTTGAGAAAGTTAGAAAACTTCTCGAAGAAGGAGCTATGCCGAAAAAGACCGCAAAAACGATATTCAATGAACTGAAAGGTCTTAATAACCCGATGCAAATTCTCGCTATACTGAAAAGAAATATTCCCGACCAATTATTTGAGGCAACACAAACTGTAAAAGATATTTCTATGAATAGCCCCAAAGAAGTAATTTTATCGGAATACTTACTTTGATGACTAACCAAGAAATAAAAAATATTATCGAAAAAGGGGAAAATATTCAGACAGAATTTAAAACAAGTCGAACTAAATTGCCCAATAATCTATTCGAAACCATTTGTGCATTCCTAAACACAAAAGGCGGAATAATTCTGCTCGGCGTAAACGATAACGGTAAAATTATTGGAATTGACAATAGCAGCGTTGCTCAATTAAAAAAAGATATAGCCAACTTATCCAACAATCCCGAAAAACTATCCCCCATTTATTTTTTACAAATTAATGAGTTCGATATTGAGGGGAAAAAAATAATTCTTAGAAAGCTTTGCATAACCCGGCAATATGTTACCCCAATGAAAAACAATCGGGGAGAGCTTGCCAAATTCAATATGACAAATTTAGGCTATGCAAAGATCGTTGTTTTATAAAAATCCAAACATCTTTTTGCGTGAAATTTGTAAAAATCCAAACATCTTTTTACATTTAAATTGTTAAAATAACAATGTGATTAAAATTCAATGAAAAGAAACTTTGAAAAATACCTTAACAAATGGAAAAATAAGAGCAACAGAAAACCTCTGATAATTCGAGGGGCGAGACAAGTAGGTAAAACTTATACGGTAGAACGATTTGCAATACAAAATTACGAAGTATTTATTAAAATAAATTTTGAAGAAAAACCCGAGCTAAAAGAGTTTTTTCAGACAAATGACATAACTCAAATAAAACAAAACCTGGAAATTTATTTCGGTCAAAAAATTGTTCCTAATAAAACATTACTTTTTTTAGATGAAATACAAGTTTGCCCAGAAGCAATAACCACATTACGGTATTTTTACGAAAAAAGTCCGGAGATCCATATAATAGCTGCCGGTTCGCTTTTAGATCATACTTTAAATAATCTTAGATATTCAATGCCGGTAGGAAGAGTAGAGTTTGGATATATGTATCCGCTAGATTTTTACGAATTTCTTGATGCTATCGGCAAAAGCTCATTAGTTGAATTTTTAATCAATTATAATTTAAATGAAAAGATTGCTCCGGCAATACATAATAAATTATTGGAACAGGTAAGACTATATTACTTAGTAGGCGGAATGCCGGAAACAGTAAAAGTGTTTACTAACGAAAATAGTTTTGTGGATGTTGAAAATGTACACGAAAGTATTATCAAAACCTTGGAATATGATTTTGGAAAATACGGGACAAGAAAAGACCGGGATAATTTAGTAAAAACTTTAAGATATATTCCAAAATCGATCGGTAAAAAATTTAGATATAGAAACGTAGCCGATAACGAGCGAACGGAAAATATAAAGAGAGCGATAAACCTTTTAAGGATGAGTAGAATAGTTCATTTTGTCTATAGTACAACATCTTCAAAAGTTCCGTTGGAAAGCGGAGCAAAAGGGAAAATATTTAAGCCCGTTTTTATGGATATCGGTTTGGTAAATCATATTTTAAAATTAAGACTTCTAAACGTTAAAAATTTGATTACTGGCAATGAAGGAGATTTGGCTGAACAATTTATAGGACAACAACTTTTAACTATGTTTCCCGAATTTATTGACGCGCAACTTTATTACTGGCAGCGAGAAAAACGAAACGCCGAATCCGAAATAGATTTTGTAACCGAATATGACAACGAAATAATTCCCGTTGAGGTAAAATCGGGAAAAACCGGTTCATTAAAATCTTTACACATATACATTGCCGAAAAACATTTTGAACGCGCTGTTCGTTTCAATATTGACTTTCCCTCAGTTGGGGAAATTAATCACACTGTAAACATTGGCGATTCAACTAAAACGGCAAAATATCGATTATTATCATTGCCGTTATATTTAGTTAAAGAATATGGAAGGTTAATCCGTGAAAATTAATTTTTTGTAGTCGTTGAGGACCATTGTTCGATAAAATTACAGAGGAACCGACGAAATTAATTTCATTGGAAACAGCTTGATTTAAGAGTGAAAATTATCTAATTTATTTCACAAATGTGAGGTTTTTATTGGTTATCGCCGAATTAAAATATTTTGAAACAGGAAATTCACCGAGGAGGGTGAAAAATCAGAGTAAATCACTTAACCTTTTTTTACTTACGGCGTATATTTTTCAGCAATACGGAATATTTGTTTTGCAACAATTAAGAACTCAAAAAGTAGATTTATCAAGATTAAATAACGAATATACGAACTGATGTTTAACATATGTTCACGT
>JALUZN010000193.1 GCA_027011835.1 Draconibacterium sp.
TAAATACAAAATTTAATTTTATGAACATAAAAGTTAATAATCTGACTAAGAAGTATGGCACGCAAGCAGCTGTTGACGATGTCAGTTTTGAAGTTAAAACAGGTGAAATTGTTGGTTTTTTAGGCCCTAACGGAGCAGGTAAAACTACAACAATGAAGATTCTAACCAACTTTATTGCTTCCACAAAGGGCGAAGTTTATATTGGCGATAAAGCTTTAAAAGATAATGTTGAGGAGATAAAAAAACATATTGGTTATCTGCCTGAAAACAACCCGCTTTACGAAGATATGCCAATAATAGATTATTTAAGATATGTGGCAGAATTGCAGGCAATACCAAAAGAACAAATTCAGGAAAGGATAAAAGAGATAATTGTAAAAGTAGGGTTAAATGCAGAAAAACATAAAAAAATTGGCGAGCTTTCAAAAGGTTACAAACAACGTGTAGGGCTTGCTCAAGCATTAATTCACGATCCTGAGATACTTATTTTAGACGAGCCAACCACAGGTTTAGACCCCAACCAAATTGTTGAAATCAGAAAACTAATTCGCGAGTTAGGCAGAGAAAAAACAGTAATATTAAGCACACATATTTTACCCGAAGTTGAAGCCATTGCCGATAGAATTTTAATAATAAATAAGGGGAAAATTGTAGCTAACGGAACTGCCCAAAGTTTACGAAATCAAGCTGAAGATAGTGAAACCCTTTTGGTAACAATAGAAGATGGCGACATAAACGAAATATTCCAAAGTATTCAAGCATTGCCAACGGTTGAATTAGTAGATTTTGCTAACAGGCAAAACAATAGATTCGAAATAAAGAGTCGTCCCGGACTTTCATCGAAACGAGAAGTATTCAAACTATGTGTTGAAAAATCTTGGATATTAACCGAAATGACGGCATTAGAGAGAAAACTTGAAGATATTTTCAGACAACTAACATTAAATTAATTGAAAATGAGAGCAACTTGGATAATAGCAAAAAAAGAACTTAAAGGTTATTTCGATTCGCTTATCGCTTATGTGATGATAATCCTTTTTTTAGGTTTTAGTGGTTTCTTTACCTGGCTTTACGGCTCGGACATTTTTTTAGTTGGGCAGGCAAGTTTAAGAACATTCTTCAGCATTGCATACTGGACCCTGTTTTTCTTTATACCTGCATTAACAATGAAATCTATTGCCGAGGAAAAACGTTCGGGAGCCATTGAACTCTTACTAACAAAACCGGTTACCGACTGGCAATTAATTACAGGTAAATTTTTGGCTAATTTACTGATTATAGTTATTGCATTGCTCTTAACCGTAGTGTATGTAATTACACTTTCCAATATTGGTAATATTGATTTGGGAGCTATTTTTCTCGGCTATTTCGGATTAGTACTAATGAGCGCTACATATATTGCAATTGGAATTTTTACAAGCAGCTTAACTAACAATCAAATTGTGGCATTCTTATTTGCTTTGCTTATTGGATTATTCTTCCACATTATTTTTGGAGCATTGGCAAGTGCTTCTACCGGATGGTTGGGAGGTTTGTTTAGCTATTTAAACTTAAACACACATTTCGAAAGTATTTCAAGAGGCGTTTTAGATACAAAAGATTTGATATACTTTTTGTCTATCATGTTTGTAGGTTTATATCTGTCGGTTATTAACCTGGCTAAAAGAAATTTAAATTAAAAATTACAAGTATGAATTTCAAGAAATATTATATAAGTATAGGATTGGTTATCGGAATAGTAATTTTTGTGAATTTACTATCTGATGATTTTTTTGCTCGTTTCGATTTTACAGAAAGTCAGCAATATACATTAAGTAATGCAACAAAAGATTTGTTGAGGAACTTAGACGAACCAATTACCATAAAGGCATATTTCTCTAAAGATTTGCCACCAAATGTAGCAAGTGTTAGAAGTGATTTTAAAGATATGCTTATTGAGTACGCAGCCCGTTCGAATGGTAAATTAATTTACGAAATTGTAAATCCAAACGAAGACGAAAAAATAGAGAAAGAGGCCATGCAAGACGGAGTACAACCCGTATTGATTAATGTTAGAGAAAAAGACCAAATGAAGCAACAAAAAGCTTATTTGGGTGCTGTAATAAAAATGAACGATCGTAAAGAAGTTATTCCGTTTATGCAACCCGGTTCGCCTATGGAGTACAGCTTATCGTCGGCAATAAAAAAAATATCGGTTAAAGATAAACCTGTTATCGGACTAATACAAGGACAGGGAGAACCCAGTATTAACGATATGAACCAGGTAAAAGCCGATTTGGAAGTTTTGTATAAAGTTCAGGACATACAGTTAAACGATACAACAAGTATTCCTGAAAATATTAAGACTTTAGCTTTAATACGGCCAACCGATAGCTTATCACAAGCTGAATTGCAGGGTTTAGATAATTTTTTGGCTCATGGCGGAAATATGTTTGTTGCAATAAACAGGGTAAAAGGCGATTTAAAAACACTTTATGCTACTGCACAAAACACAATGGTAGAAACCTGGTTGAAACAAAAAGGTATAAATGTAGAACCTTCACTGGTTGCCGATGCAAAATGTGCTAATGTTTCTGTTCAACAGCAACAAGGGGCTTTTCGATTTATGACACAAGTTCAGTTTCCATACTTGCCAATTATTTCAAAATTTGCCAATCATCCTGCAGTAAAAGGTTTAGAAAGTGTGATTTTACCTTTTGTTAGTCCAATAAGTTTTACGGGCGACTCTGCAATAAATTTCACGCCTTTGGCATTTTCTTCAGATAAATCCTCAGCACAAAACGCACCTTTTATGTTTAATATTCAGAAACATTGGACAGAAAACGATTTGAACAAGAAAAATTTGGTAGTGGCTGCCGCTTTCGACGGAAAACTTGCCGGGAAAAACAATAGTAAAATGGTTGTTGTAGGAAATGGTGATTTTGCAATTAACCGGAATAGTCGTCAACAAATTCAGCCTGATAATGTAAGCTTATTTGTTAATAGTATTGATTGGTTATCGGATGATACCGGTTTAATAGAACTGAGAACAAAAGGCGTTACTTCACGTCCTATCGACGATTTAGAAGATGGAACAAAAACACTATTAAAATATTTAAATTTTTTATTACCAATACTTTTAATAGTGGCTTACGGATTATTTAGAATGCAACGGAATAAAAATATCAGAATAAAAAGAATGGAGGAAAATTATGGCTAAGCAAAATAAAAATACAATTTACTTAATCGTATTAATCGCATTAATTGGGTTTTATTTGTTATTCAAATTTGTAATAAAGCCGGCACCCGACAGTAACTTCGATTTAAATGCCCTTTCGGTAGATACAAGCCGGGTAGCCGCAATAACAATAAAGCAGCCCAGTAAAAAGGCAATAAAGTTATCGCAAATAGGAGAGAAGTGGAATGTTAGTCAGGCCGATAAAACTGCCGAAGCTGATATTCGTGCAGTTAAAGGCATTCATAGTGTTTTGGCTGATATGAAAATACAAAATATTGCTGCTACAAGTCCCGATAAATGGAAAGAATTTCATTTAACTGATTCTTTGGCTACCGAGGTTCAGTTGTTTGATAAAAGCGGAAAAATAATTAAAGATTTTTATCTCGGAAAGTTCAGTTATAAACAAAATAAAAATCCGTATGAGCGTAGTTATGGAAATAATGTTACAGGCTTAACGTATGTACGATTAGCCGGTAAAAACGAATCGTTTATAGTAAATGGATTTTTGCCCATGTCGTTTACCCGTGAGTTTAATAGTTTCCGTAATCAAACGGTATTACATTTAAACAAAAACGATATTGATAAAATAGTATTTGATTACCCTGCCGATACAGGTTTTGTCGTTTCAAAGAAAGATAGTTTAGGGTGGTTTGTTAATAATACTGATTCGGTTGATCGCAGCAAAGTTAGTCAGTATTTAAACTCAATATCAACAATACGGGAATCTAATTTCGACGATAGCTTTAAACCCGCTAATAAAGCTAAATATACTATTACCTATTCGGGTAAAAATATTTCTGATATTACAGTAAAAGTATATCAAAAAGATAGTGCAAATTATATTCTTAATTCATCACAAAATCCGAAGACGTTTTTTGAATCAAGTAGTAAAAATGTAAAACGATTGATGCAATCGGCTAAATATTTTAAGAAATAGTTTTTCATAATGTATGTATGTTTTAAAATTGGGAAAAGCTGTCAGAAATGGCAGCTTTTTTAATTGATTAATGAACTTCGTAAACCAAACCACCATATTTGCGATGGTCTGCTTAACTGTTAAAATAACTTTTCAGCTGCCTATAAATAATTTCCAGTTGCCTTATTTTATCCTTTTTAAACCAACGATTATTTTTAACTTTGAAAGCTCTAAATTTCGAGGGAGAAAACAAATCAATAATGAAAAACAAACTTGAACGGCGTATTTTTATTAAAAAGCTTTCGGCAGCAGTTGTCGGTAGTTTTGCTTTTGCAAGATGCTCGTTCGGGACAAAAGAAAACCAACAGCAGACAGTTGATTCGGAAATAGAAAAGTCGATAGCGGCAAACCGGAAAATGCCGCGTGATTTAGTTCTAAAACTCCTTGATCAGAAAGTCGATAAATACATGCACATCTCGTACAACTGTGCGCAGAGTAGTTTTGCTGCATTGCAAGAGCAGTTTGGGCTCGAAGCCAACGATGTTTTAAAAGCATTAACTCCACTTACCGGAATAGCAGAACGTGGAGAGACTTGTGGTGCAGTTGTAGGGGCATTAATGTGTTTCGGGCTAATTTACGGGCGGGGTAAAACACAGCTTGCCGATTGGAATACTTACCGGAAATCTTTAATCCCTTCAGGAAATTTGTGTGATAAATTTGAAAATATATACGGCAGTACAATGTGTTGTGCCATTCAGAAAGAGAAATTTGGGGAGTGTTTTCACCTCACAAATCCCGAAGATCTTAAACGGTTTCAGAAATCGGGAGCAACAGAACGGTGTACCACTGTAGTTCAAAAAGCAGTGAGAATTGCCGCCAATACTATTTTAGATGAATGAGGACGGGGAAATTGATTTTTATAGTTTAACAAAAAAATAGAAATGATTAGAAACATAGTTAATCCACTGGCAATTGCCATTTTAATAAATATTGCATCGGTTTCGGCGCAAAACAGTAACCCGGTTTTTACCGATGTAACCAAAGCGGCAGGAATTGATTTTAAGTACACTTTTGGCGATACCGTTTACGAAAATATTCTCGAAAGCAGTGGCTCGGGAATTACCATTTTCGATTACAACAACGACAATCTCCCCGATTTATATATGCTGAACGGTACATATATTGAAGGAATTTCGGAGCCGGAGGGAAAAGTTTTTGCCAACACTCGCAATAAACTCTATAAAAATAACGGCGACGGCACTTTTACAGAAGTTTCAAAAGCTGCCGGAGTCGACGATTCGACCTGGGGAATGGCAGCCGGAGCTTTTGACTACGATAACGACGGCGATAAGGATTTGTATGTGATGAATTATGGCCCGAACCGCTTTTACCGGAACAACGGCGACGGAACATTTACCGATATTACTAGTAAGTTGAACCTGGCCGGCCCCGACAAACTAAACGGATTTTTAAAATGGAGTGTCGATGCCGCTTTTTGGGATTTTAATAACGATAACAAAATGGATGTTTTGGTGGGTAATTTTCTCGCTTTCGACCCAAATCATATTTCTGCCGCTTTCCCGAATATGATGCCGCACCCCTCGGAATATAAAGGACAGGCAACCATGCTTTACGAGCAACAACCCGATGGAACATTTAAAGATGTAACAAAAAGGTACGGTCTCTTTTTCCCCGATTCGAAATGTATGGGAATTACCATTTACGATTACGACGAAGATGGCGACCTCGATATTTTTCAGAGTAACGACCATCAATTGAATTCTCTGTTCAGAAACGATAATTTAAAATTTACCGATATTGGCGTTGCCAGTGGTGTTGCCGCAAACAGCCATGGCGTACCAACAGGGTCGATGGCAGGAACAATTGGTGATATCGACGGCGATGGACTGATTGATATTTTGGTAAGCGATTTAAGATACGGTGCGTTGTACCGAAATACAGGAAATGGAGTTTACGAAGATATTACCGAAAAAAGCGGAGTGGCCGGAGCTTTTACCGGACGTGGCAGTTGGGCGGCGGCACTGTTCGATTACGATAACGATGGCGACCTCGATATTCTTTCGGCAAACGGAACAGCCGAAATATTGGAACTGCAACATCCACTTCTGCTCGAAAACGATGGAAAGGGACATTTTAAAAACGTTGGCGTTGAAAAGTGTAGCTATTTCGCAACAAAAAGGTCGGGTAGGGCAGCAGCAATTTGGGATTACAACAACGACGGGAAGCTCGATGTTATTGTGTCGCACATCGATTTAACGGCAACACCGGTACTTCTTAAAAACACCATAAACAATTCGAACCACTGGATAGGATTAAAATTGGTGGGGAAAAATGGCCCGGCTTCAACAATTGCAGCCCGTGTTGTTGTCGAGTATGGTGGTACAAAACATGTTTTTATAAATCAGTTTTCAACCAGTTATTTAACCAGTCACGACCCACGTATTCACGTTGGATTGGGAAAACATAATAGTATCGATACGATTACGATTTATTGGATAAATGGAAAAAAGGAGATAATCAATCATCCTGAAATTGATAAATACCATACAATTGTCGAAGGGGCAGGCATTGTAATAAATAAATAATAAACCTAAAAACCAGTAATTATGAAAACTAAACTTTTAATGCTTTTAATGATAACCCTTTCGGTTGTCGCGTGTGAAGAAAAAAGTGCTGTTACCGAGTACGAAGAGACAATAAAAACGTATCCGTTTTCCGATACCAATCCTTTTCCAATAATTGCCCTAAAAAACGAAATTTATCCCTATTCCCGAATCGACGGGTTTAGTTTTAAAGGAGAACCTAAAAAATGGAAAGTTGTAAAACTTGAAAACGAATACATCGAAGTTTTCCTGTTCCCCGAGCAGGGAGGTAAAGTTTGGGGGGCTGTCGATAAAAAAACGGGGAAAGATTTTATCTATAAAAATGATGTGGTAAAATTCCGCGATATTGCCATGCGCGGTCCCTGGACTTCGGGGGGTATCGAGTGGAATTCGGGCGTAATTGGTCACCATCCGGGAACGGCAACTCCCGTTGATTACACCACTTTTACCGATAAAAACGGAACGGCACACTGCGTAGTTGGAGGAATGGATTTGCCTTCACATTTGCAGTGGCGTGTTGATATTTCGCTGGCACCCGAAGATTCATATTTCCAAACAAAAACGTTCTGGTTTAACGCATCTCCGTTTTTTCAGGCGTATTATCACTGGAACAATTCAGCAGTAAAAAGTGCTAAAGATTTACATTTCTATTTCCCTGGAAATTACTGGATTGGGCACAACGGACTCAGTCATCCGTGGCCGGTTGACGAAGATGGAATAGACCGGTCGTGGTATAAAAATAGCGATATTGGAGGAAGTAGCTCAAATCATATTTGGGGAAGTGTTGATAACTATTTTGCATCGTTTTACGAAGACGAGAATTTTGGCTCGGGTCACTGGTCGGCAAGTTATGGCGAACCGGGGAAAAAGATTTTTCAGTGGTCGCACGCGCCAAACGGCAGAATCTGGGAAGACCTGCTAACCGACACACACGGACAGTATGTGGAAGTGCAGGCCGGAAGAATGTCGAATCAGAATAGTCAGAGTAGTGGGGCAACACCTTTTAAACAGCCCAATTTTATCCCTTACAATGCCGATTGCTGGACCGAACGTTGGTTTCCAATACACGAGACTGAAGGCGTAACTCGCTGTTCCAAATCGGGTACAATTCATCTGAAATTTGATTCCGAAGGAATGAAACTGCTCTTTTCTCCCATTTGCGAAATCGACGACGATTTAAAAGTAATTGTAAATGGCAAATCAATTTACAATAACGAGATGGAAATGGAAGCTTCCGAAACATTTAAAAAGATGTTTAAAAATATTGCGGAAACCGATACCATTTTAATACGTCTCGGCGCCGAAGAACTTTACGCTTCAACACATAATTATTTGATTAGCCGGCCGGTAAAATCGTCGGAAAATTCGCTCGACGATTTGTATGTTGCTGCAGTTGAACTCGAGAATCGACGGTTTTATAATAAAGCTCTCGAAAAATACCTGACCATCATTGAACAAGAGCCTGAAAACACAAACTCGCTCGAACGGGTTGCCGAAATTTATTTTCGGCGTGGCGAATATGAATTGGCAAACAAATATGTAAGAAAAGCACTCGCCATAAATACTTACCTGCCCGGTGCCAATTTTATTTTTGGAGTTTTAATGAAGCGTGATGGAAACTTAACCGATGCCGAAGATGGATTCCGCTGGGCTGAGCGCTCGCTGGAATTTCGTAGCGCCGCTTTTGAGCAGCTTGCCGAAATAAGTTTACTTCAGAAGAACTATAAAGCGGCAATCGAACGAGCACAAAAGTCGTTGCAGTACAATAATTTAAATGTAAACAGTTATAAAGTTGAAGCCGTTGCGTTACGCGAATTGGGGAAACATAAAAAGGCAAATAAAGTTTTAAACGACCTTCTGAAAATAGACCCGCTTAACCATTTTGCTTTCTTCGAAAAATACCTTTTGAATAGCGAAGCCAAGAGTTTAGCTGTTTTCAACAGTTCGTTTAAAAACGAAATGTTAAAAGAGGAGTACCTCGAGCTTGGACTTTTCTATAACAGCATTGGAATGTACAACGAAGCAACCGAAGTACTTGAAAATTCACCTTCGTATCCAACAACAAATTACTGGCTTGCATGGCTCGCTCGAAACGATTTCGAAAAAAGTCATGCCTATTTAGATAAAGCTTTGGCTGCCAGCCCCGAATTTGTTTTCCCGTACCGGAACGAAACATTAGATGTTTTGCAATGGGCGGCAATGCAAAAACAGTCGTGGAAAACCGATTATTATGCAGCGCTTATTTTGTGGAACAGGGGACGAAACGACGAAGCATTAAATCTTCTTTCTAACTGGGGGTATAAACCGGAATTTCCACCTTTCTATTTTTCTCGGGCGCAGCTAAAAGGAGTAACAACCGATGCCGGAGTGCAGGACATGAAAAGAGCTTTAACCGTTGGCGAAAACCAATGGCGAATCTATAACGAGCTGTCGAAAGTTTATCTGAAACGGGACGAAGTTCAGAATGCATTAAATATTGCCGAAAGCGGACATAAACGATTTAAAAAGAACTACATTCTCGATATTGCATACAGTAAAGCACTATCGCTTTCGGGAGAATACGAGAAATCGGCGGAAGTTTTGGCGAATAGCCATGTGCTCCCATACGAAGGCGATAATAGTGCACACCGGATTTATGAGTACAACTATTTAATGCTAGCTTTCGATAATTATAAAAAGGGGAATTACAAGGCAGCATTCGATTTTATTGCCAAATCGGAAAAGTATCCTGAACATTTAGGATCGGGGGCACCCTACTCTCCCGATTACCGAAATCAAAACTATTTACGTGCTAAAATTTATGCTAAAATGGGAGATAAACAGAAAGCAATGGAAGCCGAAAAAGCAATTACCGAATACGAAAAGAAGTTTAATAAAACGAAACTGAAAAATATTTTCGATAATAGTTTAAACGACCAAAACGTAAAACCTTTTTAACCGGAAGGTTGCCTCTGTATTGCCTCGGTAATAGTCAACTTTAAGATTTTCTTTATTTTAAATAGGTGAAATCATTGGGAAAATTAAAGTGTTAAAATTTGAAAAAACAGGACTAAAACAGTGCGTGAATGTTAAAAATTACTAAATTTAG
>JALUZN010000194.1 GCA_027011835.1 Draconibacterium sp.
AAATAAATAAGCTTGTATCTTTCCGTTCTTATTCCGTAATGCTGTTTTACCAAATGCCAACCGTGAGGATATTCGTAATAATGATAGAACATCGACTTACGCCAATTGGGATGTGGCTTGCCTTCCAATATATTTCTAATAGATTCGCCTTGTATGTCTTTGGGAACCGGAATACCGGTATAATCAAGAAATGTAGGGGCAAAATCGATATTCATAACAAAGTCATCCGAAACGGAATTGGGTTTTATTTTTTCAGGATATCTAATTAAAATCGGCGTACGAAAAGATTCTTCGTACATCCAGCGTTTGTCGTACCATCCGTGTTCGCCCAAATAAAAACCTTGATCGGAAGTATAAACGACAATTGTATTTTGGCTAAGGTTATGCGCATCCAAAAAATCCAAAATTTTCCCAACGCTTTCATCAACAGAGAGGATACACGATAAATAATCAGTCATATATCTTTTATATTTCCACCGCAACAAATCGTTACCGGAAAGATTTGCATTTTTGAAATCTGCATTAACTTTGTCATAATAGGCATCCCAAGCTTGCCGTTGTTGCGGTGTAAATCTTTTTAAATTGTTTTCCCAAAATTGTTCAGCTCTTTCCGCAAACCATTTAAGTCCGCCCGTTCCCGTTTCTTTTTTATAACTGCCTTTGTTTAGTTTTAAGTCGTACGACAAATACATTCCGTCAACACGCATATCGGCATGAGCAGCCGGTTTTCTTGTATGATATTCGTCATCAAACGTTAGAGGTAGCGGTATATTCACACTATCGAAAGCTCCGAAATATTTTGGATTAGGCAACCAGTTACGGTGAGGTGCTTTATGATAAACCAACAACGCGAAAGGTTGTTTCCGGGAACTTGCTTTTTCCAATTCCTTAAGGGCAAAATTCGTAATAAGATCGGTAGTATATCCAATATATCTATTTGTATCTCCATTCTCCAAAAATCTAGGGTTATAATACTCTCCTTGGCCAAGCAGAATTTTATAGTTATCAAATCCCGTTGGTTCTGTTTTAAGATGCCACTTACCAATTATTGAAGTTTGGTAGCCTGCTTTTCTTAATAGTTTAGGAAAAGTTTGTTGCGAACCATCAAATTCATCCCTGTTATCTCTTAGTCCGTTCTTAGAACTATATTTTCCAGTTAACATTGCAGCACGGCTGGGCGCACAAAGGGAATTAGTAACATAACCTCTGTTAAAAATCATTCCTTCTTTTGCCAACCGGTCTATATTGGGTGTTTTTATCAACTTATTTGAATAAGCACTTATAGCTTTAACTGCGTGATCGTCGCTCATAATAAAAATGATATTCGGTTTCTTCACTTGCCCTTCTAATTTTGAAACAGTAATAGTTAAAACTACAATTACAAACAGTTGCCAATTCAAACATTTTTTTGCTTTACGTAACATTTTTCACTCGAGATTATTTATTTAGTTAATTAACTTTTTCAATCAACAAAATCCAAAAACCATTATCCGGTGTGCAGATTTCAAATCCTTTGTTCAATTTTACTTTCTTTTTATTTCGCCAACTATTCGCTGTTACGTCCAACCATTGAAATGTTACGTTGCCGAGTAAATTAATACTCGGTCTACCGCCGTCTAAAAATAAAATTGCAAATTGTTTTCTGTCCTTGCTAGCCAACGCGTAAATCTCATGATCGGCTTTAAATGAAACAAACCAAGGATCAGGTTCCATGTTAAACAAATCAATTTTATCAAGCAACATTTTCATACTTTTAACATGAATTTGGGCATAAGAACCGATGCCGTTACCGTGGGGTGGCCGGTGGAACCTTGTTGCAGCCAAACCGGCGAATAAATTTCTCCAAAATCTCTCGGCGCCTTGTATTTGATTGCCGCACCAGCGTGAGCTTATCGGACCACCGTAAACTTTATCTACCATAACCGGGCGAGGGTGTTCGGATTCTTTCACTTTCTTATAAACCCAATAATCAATTGTATAGTGGATTTCATTGAATTGAGAGTTCGAATTGGATATATCAACAAAATCATAAATTTCTGGATGATTTATTTGAACCAAAGCACTATTTATCCCTAAATTCGGATGATCGTAACTAGTTACATAATTCATAGGAACAATTTGTTTCCCAGTCGGGTCCCAATCGTCAAACATATCCGTTGCATAAATTCGTTTCCCCATTTTTTCCGCTTCTTCTTTTGTGAATTTTATCCAATATTTTCCCCATTTGGGATTTGCATAATTTTCGTTATCCATACAATACAAAACGTTATTGTGTTTTAACGTAATGGATATAACTTTCGACACGAAATTCCGTATGTACTTAAAAATCTCCGGTTTATAATTTCCCAAGCCGGGAAGAATATTAAAAAAGGGATTTAACTTTTCCCAATGATGATAATCTAATTCGGAAGGAAGTCCCGATTCTTCTGCTGTATAGTTTAAATTTGCCGAAGGATTGCAAGGATTAAAGTTCCAAAATTTTTCGTAGAAATCAACGGTCGGCCATATTTCCAGCATTATAATTATTCCGCGTTTTTCCGTTTCGGTTACAAACTTTTCGAATTTATTCCAATAGTTTGGATTCGGTTTATTCAAATCGTATAAACCGTTAACTTTCAAATATGGTTTCACGTTTCCTTCGTCGCGCCAGCTCATATTTCCTCGGACAAAATTTCCACCCAGCAATTTAATTAAATCCAGTTCTTTAACAAGATCTTCATTTTGAAAAAGGTTATCGTTGCTGGAACCGCCGAAAAGGAAAACCGGTTTTCCGTTATATTGCCAATACATCGGATTCTTATCATTATAACTAATTCCTTTATTATTATTGATT
>JALUZN010000195.1 GCA_027011835.1 Draconibacterium sp.
ATGTATTTATTATCTTCTTTTATTTTTTCTTTTAAAAGGTCTTTTTGATTAATGATTTTTTCGGTTTGCGTTTTATTCTGTTTGCGTAAAAACAAAACAGAACTTTTTACACCCGCACCTGTGGCAGAAAATGCTGTTTGTGGCATTGAAACAACTGCTACAATACGGTACATTTCTTCAATGTTATCTCTCACATATTGTAAACTGCTGTTTGTTAAAATGCCGTCAGGAATTACAATGGCTAAATAACCACCTTCATTTAAAAAATTGTAGCACTGTTCTATAAAAAGAACTTCTGTACTTTGACTATCACGCACTTTTTCTCTTAATGCTTTTATAGATAGCCAATCATCCTCTTTTTTCCCGAGATTGTATTGATGTAGGTATGCTTTTTCTGTTTGTTTTATACTGCTTCCAAAAGGTGGATTGGTTATTATAAAATCGAATGAATTATATTTAAATTCAAAGTTTTTGGTGTTGTTTTGTAAATCAGCATCTTTTAAAAGACCATCTGATGCAATTACATTGGTATGGCCGTCATCGTGAATAATCATATTCATTTTTGCAGTTCGGGCAATTTGGTCGTTTATTTCAATTCCAAACAGATTTCTTTCTGCAAAGTCGTGCCAAAATTTGTAATGGTCTTTTTCTTCTTTTATCGGGTCGTAATATTCACTTGCTTGTTCCCTTACTTTGTCAAGAGCATATAATAAAAACCCGCCACTTCCACAACTTGTGTCAAGTACTCTTGATTTTTGGTTGATAGGAAGGCTATTAACTATAAATTTCACAATTGGTCTTGGTGTAAAATATTGACCGAAATCACCTCTAAAATAGTTACCCATAAAAGTTTCAAATGCCTTACCTTTACTATCAAGGTCTGTTTTGTTTAGGTTTATTCGTTGAAAATATTTTACAATGGTCAATGTTTCTTGTGCCGAAAGAGAAATACCATCTTTAAAAACTTCGGGGGCTTCTTTTTTTCCAATTGCATATATTTTATTAATGCGTTTTAGAAGGTCTTCGGGGTCTTCTCCCCTGAATAATTGAAAATCGTAAGGTTCACCTATTTTTCTTGGATGTTTTTCGTCCCAAATTTTACAGAATATCAATTTGTCTAATTCGTCAAAAGCTACACTCGGGTTGCGTTGTCCACCGCCCCACAGTGCCTGGTGCGATTGTATAAATATTTTTGTTAATTCACTTTCACTTACTACTTCTAATTCAAAGAATTTTTGTTTTTTCCCATATTCTTCTTTTGGTTCTGAAACTCCATCAACTCTAACTTGGGAAATTCCACCTTTAACATATTTGTAAGGCGCAAGTTTGTCTATTCCAAATTGTGGGATATCGGGTATTTCAATTCTACTTTTTGGTTTCTTGTTTGGAACTTCGTAATACTGATTTTTTATTCGGGAAGTAGTCCAAACGTATTTTGCACCTTCGGCTACTGCATAACTGTATGCTTGGTCAACCGCAATATTGAACTGTTGGTCGGTTATATCTTCCTTTTTACATTCAACTAAAATGTATGTTTCTTCGTGTTTATCATCATTGTAAACTATTAAGTCGGCTTCTTTTGTTTCAGAACCCATTTGAACAGAAACAAATTGTTTAATCCTTTTTACAGGATAACCATAAATCAAAACCAAAGTCAAAAAAGTTTCTGCTTGTACTTTTTCTTCGGGATTATTATAATTCCGTTTTTTATCTTGATGTATATAGGTTATAAAGTTTCTGCTTTTGTCAAACTTTATCAATCCTTGTTTTATTCCTTGTTCAATTATATTCATATACTCTAATTAAAAACTATTCTAAAATCAAAGATACTGCTAATCTTTCAGGGGTGGAAAAAATAGCTATTTGGGTTTTCAACATTATTTAAACTTTTATCATTAATCTTCATAAGACCCAAATCCCACCAAATCGGGATAAGTTGTGCTATTTGTGCGTGAGCTTTCCTTTTTTCTTGTAGCAAATTTATCATTTTCAGGTTTCTGTTTTGCTTGTGCCTAACAAATACATAACCCTGAATCGCAAAAAAGAAGGTATTTTAAAGGCATCATAAAAGTCATTAAATGAGCAATAAAGACATTTACAAACGTTTGTAAACGGTTATTGTCGATTACAAATATTTAATAACCGGATAAACTTTTGGCCCTGCTCTACCTTTGAACTATCAATTTCGTTTCGAGTCTCGATTAAACAGAAAGACTCAATTTTATTAACTAAAAAATTATTATTATGAATGCTTTAAAAAACAGCGTAAGACTTATCGGACACTTGGGAGATACACCTAAAGTAAGAAAGTTGGAGAGTGGAAAAACCGTTGCTAATTTCAGTATAGCAACTAACGAAATTTATCGCGACAGTAACGGCGAAAAACAGAGCGAAACTACCTGGCACCGTTTGGTTGCCTGGGGAAAACAGGCCGAGATTGTGGAGAATTACCTGAGAAAAGGTTCGGAAATTGCCATTGAGGGAAAACTTACCAATCGTTCGTATGACGACAAAAACGGAGTTAAACAGTACATCACCGAGATTTTAGTTAATTCGCTGCTTATGCTCGACAAAAATAGCAATAACTAATTTGGGGTACTTTTAAATTCTGTATTTGCTTTTCTAAAAGCCGGCTTTGTTTAAGTTGGCTTTTACTTTTTATATATACGCATCAAACCCAATAGTTTTTCGGTTTTATCTGTTTTTCTGAAAAAACAAACTGGTAGGTACTGGTGTTGTTAAACTGCTGTTTTTTCTTACTTTTGAAAAACAAACAAACAAAAATGGCGAGACGAATTATTTACATCGATTCAAAATCATCGAAGCCAAAATACCGGCAAATCGTCGATTCGGTATATCGGGCTATTGAAAAACGAATGGTTAAGAAAGGCGATAAAATTCCGTCGATTAACCGGATTTGTTCCGATTTTAATTTAAGTCGCGACACGGTTATGGTTGCTTTTAACGAACTAAAAGCAAAAGGAGTTCTATTAAGCCAGCCCGGAAAAGGGTATTACATCGCCTCTACTTTGATTCAGCACGAAGAGCGCATTTTTGTGCTTTTCGACGAACTGAATGCTTTTAAAGAAGATTTGTACAATTCGTTAATCGCAAGTTTAAAGGGAAAAGCAAACGTCGAAATCTATTTTCATCATTTTAACTTTAAAGTATTTAAAAGCTTAATTGCCGATAGTATAGGAAAATACACGTCGTATGTAATTATGCCTGCCACTTTCGATAATACACAACATCTTTTTTCTAAAATTCCTAAAGATAAATTGTTTATTCTCGACCGTTTAAAACCCGACTTGAAATTATATCCGGTTGTTTATCAGGATTTTGAAAGCGATTTTTATGCTGCCTTGGTTGAAGGTGAATCGCTGTTGAAGAAGTACAGGAAACTAGTTTTTGTAAATCCCGGGGGGAAAGAACCGGTTGAGCGAATTGCCGCCTTTAAGCGCTTTTGCAGCGAGAGAGAATTTATTTGCGAAACGGTAAAGTCGCTTTATGGAATTCGTCCATCGCTTTACGAAGCCTATTTTCTAATCTCCGATCGCGATTTGGTTAATCTGGTAAAGATTGCTAAGTATTATAAATACAAATTGGGGAAAAAATTCGGCATTGTTTCGTTTAACGATACGATGTTAAAAGAGGTTGTTGGCGGTGGTATCACTACCATATCAACCGATTTCGAAGCCATGGGAAAAACATTGGCCGAGATGATTTTGGAACATAAAACCGGACAGGTGAAAAATCCTTCGAAATTGATTGTTCGAAATAGTTTATAATTGTTAAAATATCATGAAACATGATTTTTCAGGGTTGTAAAGTTGCACGATAAAAGTATATTTGTGCCAACCAGTACCTACCAGTAAATAAATAGTTTTTATAAAAAATATACAAAAAGATTATGGCAAAGATTAGTAGTTTAGTTGAAAAGATTAACGGAGGAGATAATCCGTTGTTTCAGGAATTATACGGTGTAGATACGGCTGTTTTAAAAGAGCAAGCCGAAAGATATGCAAGTTTAATGAGCGACTTTGAACAAACATTCGGCACCGACGATGTTCAGCTTTTTAGTTCTCCCGGGCGCACCGAAATAGGAGGGAATCATACCGACCACAATTATGGCCGCGTTTTAGCCGGGGCTGTTAATCTCGATAATATTGCTGTGGCTGCGGCCAACGGAAGCAATACTATTCGAATTAAATCAGCCGGTTACCCCGAATTTCAGGTCGATATTTCGGAGTTGGTAATCGACGAGTCTAATTTTTACACCTCAAATTCGCTGGTAAAAGGAATTTGTGCAAAGATGAAAGAAAATGGTTACGAAATTGGCGGATTTAATGCCTGTATCGATGGTCGTGTTCCCAAAGGTTCAGGACTTAGTTCATCTGCTTCATTTGAGGTTCTTGTTGGAACTATAATAAACGAGTTGTTTAACAACGGAAAAATGTCGGCTGTAGAAAATGCCATAATCGGACAGTGGAGCGAAAATAATTTCTTTGGAAAACCTTGCGGATTAATGGATCAAACTGCTTGTTCGGTGGGCGGGCTAATTACCATCGATTTTAAAGACCCGGCTAACCCGGTTGTAAAAGAGGTTGATTTCGATTTTGTTTCAACCGGATTTTCTTTGGTTATTACCGATGTTGGTGGTGGTCACGACGATGCAGCTTCGCAGGCAGAATATGCATCGTTGCCAACCGAGATGAAATCGGTTGCTGCCGAATTGGGAGCAAACGTTTTACGCGAAGTTACACTTGAGCAAATAGTTGAGAACATTCCTTCGATCCGGAAGAAAACCGGTGACAGAGCCATTTTGCGGGCTTATCATTTCCATGGCGATAATCAACGTGTTGCCAATCAGGTTGCCGCTCTCGAAAATAACGATTTTGAAGCTTTCCTGAAAATGGTGGTTGAATCGGGGTACAGTTCTTATATGTACAACCAAAATATTTTCGACGTCGTGCATAAAGACGAGCAGGTAGTTTCGCTGGCACTGGCACTTAGCGAAATGATTTTAAAAGGTTCGGGAGCATGGCGAGTTCACGGTGGTGGATTTGGTGGAACAATTCAGGCATTTGTTCCTCAGGAAAAACTTGAAGAGTACACAAAAACGCTCGAGCATGTTTATGGAAAAGGTTCTTGCCATAAACTGTTTATCAGGTCGAAAGGTTCGGTAAAACTCGATTTGTAATGTAATAAAAAGAGTAATTCTAAAGGCGTTTTGTAATGCCAATAAATTGTGCTCCCGGTAAAGTTGTTTTTATCGGGAGTATTTTTTTATCTTATCTCTGCATCTCTTTTTTATTTTCCACAATGAAACACCCTAACCATTTTTAAGGATCGTTTCGTATAGTTCCTGCGGTTGTGCGGAAAACCGAATTAAAGCCATGTTACTAATACAGAATGTTGTATGTGTTAATCAATTTTTAATTGTTTATCATTGGTGTCCGTTTAAAATGTGAGGTTGCTTCGCTGGGCTACCAATGACGCCAGTTGTATATTGATTGTGCGTGTTTGGGCTTTTGTGAAAGAAGTTATTCTTAGTGTTCCTTAAACTGGCAAATATCTGAAATTAACGTCATTGCAATGACAAGGAACGAGGAAGAAGCAATCTCAATAATTATCCCGGACAATAGTGTTTTTGAATAGCAAGTTTTTACTGAAGTGTATTTTACTTGAATAATTTATAAATATTTCTATTCTGAAATGCTTTTTATAAATCGAATGGAACACTCGTTAAAAATGTCGGGTTGGTCAATATTACAAACGTGCCCACTGTTCCTTATAATTTCGAGTTTCGAGTTAATATGCTCTTTTACCAAAGTTGTTACCATAGGTAAAAACATATGGTCGCGCTCGCCCATTATATAAAGAACTGGCGCCGAGGCTTCTTTTTTCAAAAATCCCTGAACATTTTCTTTTATTTCACTCGACATTCTCAGCCACTTTTGAAACTCATTTTCGCCCAACCGCACTGCCTCGCGAATAAACAGTTTTCTCGACTGTGCATGCTTTTTCGAGGGTATTAATATCCATGCATTTATTTTGTAAATCCACATATACGGAAGAATGGAACTCAGTAGCCGGCCAATTGAAATTAAAACATTCATTTTAATATTGAACTGCATAATTGCGCCACCCAGAATTATCGATTCGGCCCGTCCCGGAGCGAGTTTGTCTATTGCTCTTATTATAATACTTCCCAACGATATTCCCACAAAATGTGCCCGGTTAATATCGAGGTAGTCCATTGTTTTTATTACATCCAAAGCAATCTCATCGAATTTATATATCTCTTCTTTCGAGTACTCTTTTTTCGATTTGCCATGGCCGCGTAAATCAACCAGCAGCACATTAAAGTGCTTTTTAAACTCGCGAAGTTGTCTAAACCACACGACATTGCTGCCGCCCGCACCATGAATAAAAACTACCCACGTTTCCGAACTTTTATGTATGAATGTTTTATGATAAAGCATTGACTCAAAAGTAAAACTATTTTAAGAACCTGCAAATGAGTTGTAATGATAACTTCTTTAATACTTGAAACATTCATGATAAAAGATTTCACACACAGAAGTATGAGTAAGTTGAAACTTGTCAAATGTCTTGTGCCTCTCGAAGGCTCTGAAGGAATAACAATCTATTATAAAAAAAAAGAACCAAAGCCATAAAAACAGTAGCTTTGGTTCTAAATTAACATCAATCACTCCTTATTCATTTCTGAACACAAGATTGTTGTCTTTAACATCAATTGTAATCGGGATATCTTTTTGTACCTCTCCCGATAAAATCTTCCGCGACAGTTCATTCAGCAGATATTTTTGCAACACGCGTTTTACTGGTCGTGCTCCAAAATGCGGGTCGTAACCCAATTCGGCCAGCCGGTCGACTGCATTATCAGTAATCTCAATTTTCATATCGTTTCCCGATAAACGTTTTACCACTTTTTCGAACTGAAGTTTAACCACTTCTTTAATATCTTTTTTCGAAAGCGGTGTAAATACAATTGTATCGTCGATACGGTTTAAAAACTCGGGACGAATTGTTTTACGCAACATTTCGAGCAACTGATTTCGCGTTTTTTCCATTATGGCATCCTGATTCTCGGGAGTTAATCCGTCCATATTCTGCTGAATAATTTCGGCCCCCAAATTCGATGTCATTATAATAATGGTATTTTTAAAATTAATTGTCCGTCCTTTATTATCGGTCAATCGTCCATCGTCGAGAACTTGCAAGAAAACGTTAAACACGTCGGGATGCGCCTTTTCAATCTCGTCGAAAAGAACCACCGAATAAGGTTTGTGCCGCACAGCCTCGGTCAGTTGTCCGCCCTCGTCGTATCCAACATATCCTGGAGGGCTACCAATTAACCGGGTTACCGAGAATTTCTCCTGGTATTCCGACATGTCGATTCTGGTAATCATATTCTCGTCGTTAAACAGGTACTCGGCCAGTGCTTTTGCCAGCTCGGTTTTACCAACACCGGTTGAGCCTAAAAATATAAACGAACCAATGGGCCGGTTCTCGTCTTGCAGTCCGGCACGGCTTCGGCGAACAGCATCCGAAATGGCAACAATAGCCTCTTCCTGTCCAATAACTCTTTTATGTAGTTCCTCCTCCATATGGAGCAGTTTTTCCCGTTCGCTTTGCAACATTTTAGCAACCGGAATTCCAGTCCAGCGGGCAACAACTTCGGCAATATCTTCAACGTCAACCTCCTCTTTTATTAAACTGTCGCCCTCTTTTAACTTATCGAATTCGGCCTGCAATTCAGCAATCTCTTTTTCGGCCTCTTTTACCCGTCCGTATCTGAGTTCGGCCACACGTTCGTAATTTCCACTACGTTCGGCCTCTTCGGCTTCCAG
This sequence comes from Draconibacterium sp., assembly GCA_027011835.1. Classification (GTDB taxonomy): domain Bacteria; phylum Bacteroidota; class Bacteroidia; order Bacteroidales; family Prolixibacteraceae; genus Draconibacterium. The sequence goes on from JALUZN010000195.1 coordinate 7,878, forward strand.
TTTAAACTCTTCTATTTCCTCTTTTTTCCGTTGAATTGATTCAACTACCGATTTTTCCATTTGCCAGCGGGCACGCAAAGCCGATTGTTCCTCTTTCAATTCCGAAATCTCTTTGTGCAACTGGTCAAGTTTCTTTGTGTCTTTTTCGCGCTTAATTGCTTCACGTTCAATCTCCAACTGTTTTACACGGCGTTCAATCTCGTCGAGTTCTTCCGGAACCGAATCGATTTCCAACCGGAGCTTAGCAGCAGCCTCATCCATTAAATCAATGGCTTTATCGGGTAAAAAGCGGTCGGAAATGTAACGTTGCGAAAGTTCTACCGAAGCAATAATTGCATCGTCTTTAATACGAACCTTATGGTGATTCTCGTACCGTTCTTTAATACCCCTTAAAATTGAGATAGCACTTAATGTGTCGGGCTCGCTTACATGTACCACCTGAAAGCGGCGTTCAAGTGCCTTATCTTTCTCGAAATATTTCTGATATTCGCTAAGCGTTGTTGCACCAATTGCCTGTAACTCACCACGTGCCAGCTCGGGTTTTAAAATATTAGCGGCATCCATTGCACCGTCGCCTTTTCCGGCTCCAACCAATGTGTGTATCTCGTCGATAAATAAGATTACCTCACCATTCGACTGTATTACCTCGTTTACAACAGCTTTTAACCGCTCTTCGAATTCGCCTTTGTATTTAGCACCTGCAACCAAAGCACCCATATCGAGCGAATACACCTGTTTCGATTTCAGGTTTTCAGGAACATCGCCACGAACAATGCGGTGCGCCAATCCTTCGGCAATGGCAGTTTTCCCTGTACCCGGTTCTCCCAAAAGTATCGGGTTGTTTTTGGTACGGCGCGAGAGAATTTGCAAAATACGCCGAATCTCTTCGTCGCGGCCAATTACCGGGTCGAGTTTTCCAGAGCGCGCTCTTTCATTCAAGTTCAGAGCAAACCGGTTTAACGAATTAAATTTATCCTCGGCAGTCTGGCTGTCAACTTTCGATCCTTTTCGTAACTCCTCAATTGCTTTTTTAAGCTCATCTTTCGACACGCCTGCATCTTTAAGCATCTGGCTAACAAAATCTTTACCATCTAACATGGCCAATAAAATATGTTCAACCGAAACAAATTGGTCGCCCATTTCCTGCGATATACCAATCGATTTCTGCAACACTCTATTGGCTGCCGAGGAGAGATACTGCTCTCCACCGGTTACTTTTGGTAACGATTCTATTTGGCTGTCTAATGTTTGAGAAAGCACAACCGGATTTACTCCCAGCTTTTTAAATAAAAAGCCAGTTATATTTTCGGCTGAAAAAAGTACACCTTTTAAAATGTGTGCAGTCTCAACACTTTGATGATTTTTTGCCTCTGCAATTTGAAACCCTTTTTGAATGGCTTCTTGCGATTTTATTGTAAAATTATTCAAATTCATATCGTTCTATTTTTAAAAGTTATGCACAACGTAAGTCAAAAATAGAACCATAACTGATTGACAGACAATATGTCACGCGATAAGCAAGGGTTTCGGAAACAATTTCAGGAAAACGGGAAAAGATATGAATTTATGACAGGAATAAATTTCGATTTAGAACAAAAAAAACAAGGATGCGCAAACATCCTTGTTTTTAACCTAACCAAATCTATCTTATTCTCTATGAAAAAAACACTTAAACTATCTCTTTTATTCAGTGACAAAAATAGCGAAGAAAAGAGTTAACGCGTATAAGCCAAAGTTAAAGAATGTTAAGAGTTCATTTTCAGTTAAATATATACTCAATACTCCCATAAAAAAAAAGCTTTTTTATATATTTGTCGACTGAAAAAAAGAAAGTGGGAATATAAAAAGTAAAAGAGATTTATTGTCTAAAAAACAGAGCACTAAAAGGTTTTGTTTCTGAAAAAATAGAGTTACTTTAGCAGCCCGAATTTTAAGC
>JALUZN010000196.1 GCA_027011835.1 Draconibacterium sp.
TTCAATACGACAATAGAAGTAGCAATGGTTTTTTATCACCTTCAATTTTTATATTTTTAGCGACAAATTAGGGAGAGATTTAATCTTTTAAATAAAATAGTTTAAAATGAAAGTAAACAGTTGGTTTGTTATGGCATTTATGCTTTTGCTTTTTTCGGGGTGTGAAAAGGAGAAAGACCCAAATCTTATGATTCGGCAAAAGATAGAACAAAACTGGACATTTAATCAGGTTGGTAAAAACGACTGGCTGCCGGCAAAAGTTCCGGGAACGGTACATACCGATTTACTCGCAAACAAGAAAATTGAAGACCCGTTTTACCGGATGAACGAGCACAATCTGCAATGGATTGACAAAGTTGATTGGGAGTATAAAACCACATTTACTATCGACAGAAAATTGTTGCGAAAAGACCGGATTGAACTCGATTTTAAAGGACTCGATACGTATGCCGACGTATTTTTAAACGGAGAAAAAATACTTTCTGCCGACAATATGTTTCGCGAATGGATTGTTGATGTAAAAAAGGTTTTGAAGAACGGCGAAAACGAATTGCATATCGTTTTTAAATCGCCCATAAACGAAGGCATAAAAAAATACGATGCACAGGGGTACGAAATTCCTGTTTCGGATAACGATTTAGCAGCCATTGGAAAAGTTGAAGGAAACAAAAAAGTAAGTGTTTATACTCGTAAAGCCGGGTATCATTTTGGCTGGGACTGGGGGCCACGACTGGTAACCAGCGGTATTTGGCGACCTGTTTCGTTGCTCGCCTGGGACAAAGCAAAAATCGATAACCTTCAAATTATTCAAAATAAAGTTACCGATGCAACGGCAACATTTACTGCAGTTTTTGAAATTGATGCAGCAAAAAACGAGAAAGCAAACCTGTCGATAATAAACGACGGTAAAATTTTGGCAACATCGCAGGTTCAGTTAAAAAAAGGAACAGAGAATTATGCCGTTAATTTCGAGATAAAAAACCCAAAACTGTGGTGGACAAATGGTTTAGGCGAAGCACATTTATACACATTGTCGGGTGAGTTGGAGATTGAGGGACAGAAAACCACAACCGAAACACGAATTGGAATTCGCACCCTCGAATTGGTTCGCGATAAAGACGAAAAAGGAACATCGTTCTATTTTAAACTGAATGGTCATCCTGTTTTTATGAAAGGTGCCAACTACATTCCGAACGATGTCTTTTTACCCCGCGTTACCAAAGCCAACTACCGAAAAGTTGTTGAAACAGCAAAAAATTCGAATAATAATATGCTCCGTGTATGGGGTGGCGGGGTTTACGAAGACGATTACTTTTATGATTTATGCGACGAAAACGGAATTCTAATCTGGCAGGATTTTATGTTTGCCTGTGCTATGTTTCCCGGCGATAAAGCTTTTCTCGACAATGTAAAACAGGAGGCAATAGACAATGTAAAACGGTTGCGCAACCATCCGAGTATTGGTTTGTGGAACGGCAACAACGAAATTCTTGCTGCCTGGTACGATTGGGGCTGGAAAGAAAAAGAGGAGAAAAAGAGCAAAGAAAATGCCGATAAAATATGGCAGACATATGTAAATATCTTTCATAAAATATTACCCGATGTGGTTAGTAAATACGACCCGCAACGAAGCTACTGGAGTTCGAGCCCATCGTCGGGAACAGGAATAAAAGCCGATATGATTAACGGCGACGACCACTATTGGGGTGTTTGGTGGGGTAAAGAACCTTTTGAAACTTACGCCACGCACATTCCACGATTTATGAGTGAATATGGTTTTCAATCGTTCCCCGAAATTGCAACAGTTCGGAAATATGCGCTGCCCGAAGATTACGATATCTTTTCAGATGTAATGAAATCGCACCAACGCTCGTCGATTGGTAACGGAACCATAGAATATTATATGCTGAAAGAGTATAAAAAGCCCAAAGATTTTGAATCGTTTTTATATGTTAATCAGGTTTTACAAGCCAATGGAATTAAATTTGGGCTCGAAGGACACCGCCGTGCAATGCCCTATTGTATGGGTAGTTTGTATTGGCAAATTAACGACTGCTGGCCGGTGGCATCGTGGAGTTCTACCGACTATTACCAAAACTGGAAAGCACTTCAATATTACGTTAAGAAAGGATTCTCGCAAGTACTCGTCAGTCCGTACGAAGACAAAGTAAAATTCAGAGTGGGAATCGTTAACGACCGGCTCGAACCAGTTCATGGAGAATTACGACTCCGGTTAATGAATTTCGATGGGAAAGTAATTTGGGAAGATGCTTCGCTGGTCGAAATTCCGGCCAACTCGTCCGACAACTATTTCGATGTAAACAAAAACGAGTACCGCTACAAATACCGGAAACAATTATCGGATCTTGTATTTGTTGCCGAATTGGTTGAGAACGGAAAAGTCCTTTCAAAAAACTGCTTCTATTTCGAGCCGTTTAAGAAATTAAAAATAGTGCACCCCGAATTAAAATTTGCGGTAAAACAGATTGATGGCGGGTACAACATTACGCTGCAAACCAACAAACTCGCAAAAAATGTTTATTTGCAAATTGGCGACGAAAAAGGATTCTTCTCCGATAACTATTTCGACATTTTGCCCGACGAAAAAGTAACAATAACCTTAAAAACAAAAATAACAGAAGAAAAACTTAACAATGTTCTTACCATCAGAACATTAGACGATGCTTTTTAGTTGAAATAAAAATCAGGGTAAGAATTATTCAGATCACTTCAACTTTCAGATTGATGGGGCAATTATAAATTTAATATGAATACCCGTATATTTACCCAATTATTATTATCTTTGAAATAAAAATAGAAGT
>JALUZN010000197.1 GCA_027011835.1 Draconibacterium sp.
TCTGTATATGGGGATGAATAATAAATATGGAGGAATTTTTTATTACGGAATACACACTATTCAACCATTAATGTATATTTTTGGCGAAGATATCAGAGAGGTGAAAATTACAGAAAAAGAAGGAAAATGGAGCGGAAGTTTGGCTTTTGGTAACGGCTTGATGGCAACGTTGATTTTTACCGAAGAATATCACGGCTGGAATACTTTTGTTGTTGTTAAAGATGGAATTAAAGAGTTAAAATCAAGAGTTCCTGCATCTAATCCTACTCGTAATTATATCGATATGGTTAATATGTTCCGTACCGGTGAAAAACCCCGTACTTTCCAAAGTATTTTGAATTCTGTTTCGGTATTGGAAGCCTTGGAAAAATCGGTGCAAAGCAGAAAGTGGGAAAAGGTAAATTATTTAAATATTTAGACAATGAAAAAAAATCTTATTGTAAGGTTATTACTGATATTTCTAATAGGGGCATTCATTATTACTGCTTGTACCCGGGAAAGAAATATTATAGTATCGTATCAAATGAAAGATGTAAAAGAGATAATACCCTCTTATCAATTAACTATTTGGCTTGAAAAGCCTGACGGAACTTTTGTAACAACATTGTTTGTTAGCGAATATCTTGCCTATGGAGGATATCTTGAATATGGTGTGTGTCCGTCGTGGTCGAAAAAGGCACACTGGGACACAGTAACGAAAGAAGAGTTAGATGCTGTATCGGGGGCTACTCCGGTACCCGGAGAAGTAAAATTAGAGATGAAATTTAACGCCGATAAGGTACCCGACGGCGAATACAATTTATTTATTCAAGTTCATTTAACCAGCGATTTAAACGATACTTACAAAGGGAAAGTGAATTTCGTTTCGGGCAAAGCAACTGTTTCACAGATAAAACCTTACAAAATAAAAGAGGTAAAAAGTGAGGATAAATACAGGTTATTATCAAATATTAAATTGACAATAGACTAAGAACAGTATTGGTTTTCTAAAGCATTCAAAAATGAAAAACAATTATAAAAAAATAATTTTCGGCATCTTTATGCTATTACTGGTATTTGGATGTAAACAAAAAAGAGTAGATATCTTTTTAATTGGAGATTCCACTGTGGCCGAATATAAAGAGTTCTATCGTCCATTAACCGGATGGGGAGAAAAACTAAACCAGTTTTTTGATGATAATGTTGTTGTCCACAACTTTGCAGTTAGCGGCTCTTCCACAAAACGATTTCGCGATAATTTGGTATGGAAGAAAGTGCATGAATGTTTACACGAAGGCAGTTATTTATTTATTCAGTTTGGTCATAACGATGAGAAAAAAGATACTACCCGGTATGCAGCAGCCGGGGGTGCTTATAACGATAACCTAAAAAGATACATTACAGAAGCACGGCAAAAAGGAGCGATTCCTGTTTTAGTAACACCTATTAGACGCCGAAGTTTCGATAAGGAAGGACACCTACTTAACACCCATGGGGAATATCCTTCCGAAATGAGAAAAGTTGCTGAAGAGATGAATGCTCCTTTAATAGATTTAACCAATTTGACAAAAACCTTAATCGAAAGTTATGGTGTCGAAGGATCGAAAAAGCTGTTTCGCTGGGTAGAACCGGGAGAATATCCTGCCTATCCCGACGGGATGAAAGACAATACGCATCTAACTCCTTTGGGAGCTGAAGAGGTAAGTAAACTGGTAGTGGAAGAGATAAAAAAATTACATATTGGTCTAGATAAATACATTAAAAAATAGATATTATGAAAAACAAAAAGAATGAGATAAACCGGAGAGAATTCATTGCTACATCCGTAAAAGGAGCAACTGTTCTTGCTGCTTCCGGACTTGTGTCATCATGCTCTTTATTTACGGGAGATGATAAAGACCAGGTGCCCAAAAGGCCTTTTGGAAAAACAGGGATAAATGTTTCAATACTATCTTTTGGTGGGGGTTCGCAATTTATGAAAAACCCTGACGGAGAGTGGGAAAAACATCTCGAAACAGCAGTAAAAAAAGGAATTAATTTGTTCGACACAGCTCCAAATTACAGAATAGTAGGGCCTGCCGGCAAAAATGCTCTTAGGAGCGAGGAACGATATGCTCGAATTCTTTCCCCATACCGTTCGCAAATACACTATTTGACAAAACTAGATATTGGTGGCGACGGGAAAAGGCATCCTGAAACAGTCCGACAGTCGGTTGAGGGGAGTTTGAAAAGTTTAAATACCGATTATATCGATGTTCTGTTAATTCATTCAATTAACGAGAAAGATTCGGTAGGAGAAATAGAGAATGGTGTCTACAAAGAAATGGTAAAACTGAAAGATGAAGGGATAATAAAAAATATCGGTTTCTCAAGTATGGATAGCGCAGAAGTGTCGAGAGACCTGTTGGAAAATCTCGATTTCGACGCAGCCCTACTGGCTATGAACCCAACGAAATACAGGGGTTTTGCAGAGATTGCTCTTCCGGTTGCTAAAAGAAAAAATGTTGGTGTCTCTACAATTAAGGTATTTCGAGGATTAGTAGGCAAAGATGCCACCGCTGAGGAGTTGTTAGAATATATCTGGACTGAAAATCATGTCGCATCAGCCACAATAGGCCACGTTGGATTAGATATTTTAAATGAAAATATTAAGCTGGCCATTAAAAATGGTAAAAATAACCAGTTGGCACTTGATAAGGAAGCTCTCGAGAATCGCTTGGCATCGTACGCCGGGCCTCATGCTCTTGTATGGGCACGCCCGGGATACGAAGATGCAGGCATTATTGTGTAAATGCGTTAAATCAAAGTATTTAGAAATGAAAAAATATAGGTTTAGTTTTTTT
>JALUZN010000198.1 GCA_027011835.1 Draconibacterium sp.
TTATTAGGATGTACCATGAGAAAATTAATCACATTAATTATTGTTTTACTTTTAACAAGTACTTTTTCTTCATTCGCAAAAGATAAAAAAGCTTCCTCAGATTCTCTAAAAAATGTTGCGCTAACCGGACTAAAATTCCGTGGTATAGGTCCGGCAATAACCGGAGGCAGAATTGTGGCAATTGCTGTTAACCCAACCAATCATAGTAAATACTACGTTGCTTCCGGTCATGGTTCGCTTTGGAAAACTACAAATAACGGAATCACCTTCGCCCCGGTTTTCGATCACGAAAAATCTTATGCAATTGGTTCGGTAACCGTCGATCCTTCTAATACCAATATTGTATGGGTTGGCACAGGCGAAAACAATAATCAGAATAATGTAATTTACGGCGATGGTATATACAAAAGTGAAGACGGCGGAAAAAGCTGGAAAAATATGGGACTTAAAACTTCTGATCATATCGGAGGTATTATTGTCGATCCGAAAAACTCTAATATAGTTTATGCTGCAGCTTATGGCTCTTTAAGAAACAAAGGTGGCGACAGAGGAGTTTTCAAAACTACGGACGGCGGGAAAACTTGGATCAACGTTTTGCACATTAGCGATTACACCGGTGTTTACGAAATTCACATGGACCCGCGATATTCTAATATACTTTATGCTGTTGCACATCAAAGAATGAGAAAATTATACACAGGAATTTATGGTGGACCCGAAAGCGGAATTTACAGAAGTCTTGATTCCGGTAAAACATGGAAGAAAATGAAATCAGGTTTACCAAGTGAAATTATTGGTAGAATCGGTCTTGCTATTTCTCCGGTTAATCCAGATGTTCTTTATGCAATTGTGGAAGCGTCCCAGAAAGATAAAGGCGTTTACAAAAGCGTTGATAGAGGCGTAAGCTGGGCGAAACAAAGCAGTTATATTTCATCATATACATTTTATTTCCAAAAATTATTTTGCGATACAAAAGATGTGAATAAAGTATATAGCATGGATGTTTTTATGCAAGTAACCGAAGACGGCGGAAAAACATGGAAAAATCTTGGTGAAAAACATAAACATGTCGATAATCATTATTTGTGGATTGATCCTGATAATAACAATCATTTACTTGCCGGCTGCGACGGTGGCTTATACGAAACTTACGACCAAGGAAAAAACTGGGATTTTAAAAATAACATTCCCATTGCAGAGCTTTATAAAGTTACTGTGGGAAACTCAAAACCGTTCTATTACGTTTATGCAGGTTCGCAAGATAACAACAGCTTCGGCGCTCCCTCAAGAACAATTAGTTCGGGCGGTATTACAAATCAGGATTGGTTTTTTACTTGGAGCGGCGATGGTTTTGAAAGCCAAGTGGATTGGAAAAATCCCAATATAATTTATGCTCAATCGCAATACGGCGGACTGGCTCGTTTTAATAGAAAAACCGGTGAAAAACTTTACATTAAACCGGTTGATTTTGCCGATTCGGCATATAGATTTGACTGGAGCACGCCGTTATTAATTTCGCAGCATAACAATAAAAGATTGTACATTGGAGCCAATAAACTTTTGCGAACAGATGACCAAGGAAGCACTTGGACAGAGGTTAGTCCCGATTTAACAAGAGGTGTTCCGAAGGAAATGCAAAAGCTAATGGGCAGAAGCTGGAGTATTGACGAACTGGCACGCAAAAGCAGTATGGCTCAAATATCAACTATTGCGGAATCTCCCTTGGATAAAAATATTTTATATGTTGGTTCTGGCGACGGATTGATACATTACACAAAAGACGGCGGCAAGAACTGGAAAGAAGCAAAGAGAATTTCCGGTCTTCCAAAGTATGCGAGAATACATCAAATTATCGCATCCCGGTTTGATAAACAAATTGCTTATGCTGCTTGTGAAAATTTTATCGGGGGAAATTATAAACCTTTCCTTTACAAAACTACAGATGGTGGTAAAACATGGTTTTCAATAAATGGTAATTTACCTAAAAAAGGAAGTACTTACACGATAGGTGAAGATGATGTCGATCGAAATTTACTTTTCGTTGGTACTCAGTTTGGTATTTATTTTACAATTGACGGCGGTAAAGAATGGATAAAGTTGAAAAACGGAATACCTAACACAGCGGTGATGGATTTGGATATTCAACGCGATCATAATGATTTGGTACTTGCAACTTTCGGCAGAGGGATTTATATTCTTGATGATTATACTCCATTAAGAAATCTATCTAAAGAAACGCTTAAAAAAGATGCTTATATTTTTCCTATTAAAGATGCCCTAATGTTTATCGAATCTACCCCATTCGGATTCGGTGGCATTGGTTTTATGGGAGCAAGCTTCTTTTCCACTCCAAATCCTAAGGTCGGAGCTGTTTTTACATATTATTTGAAAAACGAATTGAAAACTTTAAAAGAAAAACGAAGGGAAGCGGAAAAAGAAAAACAGAAAAAAGGTGAAGATATAAAGTATCCGTCGTATAATGAATTGAAAAAGGAAATGGAAGAACCGGAACCTTATTTGCTTTTTACAATTACAGACGAAGAAGGAAATACCGTTAGAAAAATTAAGACAAAAGCAAAAAAAGGAGTTAACAGAATCGTTTGGGATTTCAGATACGATAAATTCACGCCGGTTTCATTGAAGCAACCCGATAATTCAGTCCCTTGGTATGAACCCGATCTTGGTTATATGGTAGTTCCCGGAAAATATAAAGTATCGTTAAGTAAATTCGAAAACGGAAAATTAACCGAGTTAGTTCCTCCGCAGCCTTTTGTGTGTAAGCTTTTGTACGATCAAAATAT
>JALUZN010000199.1 GCA_027011835.1 Draconibacterium sp.
CTTCGTTCAAGCAGTTCACGGTAGTAGTGATATCCCTTTACGTCGGCATCGATGTTTTTATCCGAATTATTTTTATTTGCCGCTTCTATAAAAGCATTTAGTTTACTCTCGAAAACATCGCTGGCCGCTACAGCAACAGTTTCTTTACATTTACCTATAAAATTAAGTAGCGTATAAATCTGTTTGCCATTACCAATATATCCAAGATTAATACGGTCGTTGGCTGCAACAAATCCGTTTCCACCCAAAACATGACGTGGAATAATTGTAACAGCAGCAGCTCCGGCAGCGGTTTTCCCTATAAAATTTCTTCTGTTCATTTTCATTCTTATTAACTTTTAAATTTATTAAACTTTTAAATTTAAGGTTTTAAGTTCAGAACCTTGAATTTTTCATTCTCCATCAACAGCGCATCGAAAGCCGGTATTAAACAACGATGTTTCGTGCGAATTCATTGAACGTGCACTTACCGAAAAACTATTTTCGCCGTTTTGGTCGAAAAAGAACGATCCACTGCGAATTACTTTAACATTCGGGTCTTCGCGAATTGCGGCATTGCTTCCCGGATATGCTTTGTAAGTGTCGGCACACCACTGCCAAACATTTCCTCCCATATCGGTAAGTCCAGCCTCGTTTTCGCCAAAAGCACCAACCGGCGATGTATATAAATAGCCATCCTTTACCTCGGGAGCTGTTATTTTTCCCTGCCAGGTATTGGCAAAATATTTCCCGTTAACCGAAACCTTATTCCCCCAACTGAATTTATTTTTTGTGTTTTTCCCGCTACGTGCTGCATATTCCCACTCGGCTTCGGTGGGTAAACGTTTACCTGCCCAGCTGGCAAATTGCACGGCATCGTTCCATGTAACATGTGTTACCGGATGATTGTCCTTAGCATCGGGGCCGTCCGGGCCAAAAGGTTTTTCCCAATATGCACCGGGCAATAGCGTCCACCGTTGCTCTTCTAAATTGAAAACTCCCGAATCGCCAAATCGTTCAGCTTCGGTTTTGTAATTTGTACTATTAACAAAAATGCGAAATTGCGCAACCGTAACTGGCGTTTTATCAATTTTAAACGGTTTTACGGTAACTTTATGTACGGGGCTTTCTTGTGGCAGCCCGCTGTTTGACCCCATTAAAAAGCTACCGCCCTTAAAATAAATCATTTCAATACTCTCCGGTAACGTTTTCGATTCTGTTTTTTTTGTTGTTTTCGGCTTTGTTAATTCGGAACTCGATATTTGCTTGGTTGGTTGTTTGCTCTGCTTATTATTTTTCGGAGTACAAGCAACAGCTATAAATAGTATTGAAATTAAAAGGAATTTACTCATAATTTAAAATTAAGTTTAAACCTTAAAAATGGTTGATTTAATTATCTATTCAAAACATTTTAAAATATAATCCTGATTTTTAACTATCTATATTCAAATCACATAGCTTTTCACTCAATCTTCATCAGCACTTATTGGTTCTTTTTCCCGGGAGTACGCTGCCACATAAATCTTTTTGTTTATCTTAAGTGGCAAAAATACAGGCTTTAATTTCAATCGATTTTTAAAAACAAGAAAATGGGAAAAACATACAATTGGGCAATTTTAGGTTGCGGGCACATTGCCGAAAAATTCAGTACCGATTTAAAACTTCTGCCCAATGCAAAATTGTATGCAGCAGCTTCGCGCAACTTAAAAAAAGCACAGAATTTTGCCGCCGAATATGGTTTTGAAATGGCATACGGGAGTTACGAAGAGATGGTAACCGACCCAAAAGTAGATGTAGTTTATGTGGCTACACCGCACTCGCACCACCGCAACCACACACTACTTTGCCTGAAAAACAAAAAGGCTGTTTTATGCGAGAAAGCTTTTGCCATGAACCAGAAAGAGGCCAAAGAGATGGTGGCAACTGCCAAAGAGAACAATACATTTTTAATGGAAGCATTTTGGACAATGTTCCAACCCAGTTTTAATAAAGCAATGGAAATTATAAAATCGGGTGAGCTTGGAAAATTAAAAATTGTCCGTTCCGACTTTGCGTTTCATGCTCCGTTCGACAAAACCAAACGGCTTTACAACATCGATTTGGGAGGAGGATCGTTGCTCGACATTGGAATCTATCCGGTTTTTGCAGCACTTACTTCTCTCGGAATTCCTGAAACAATTAAAACTTTTGCCGATTTTAGCGAAACCGGTTCGGAGGAGAGCATCAGTATTATTTTTAAATATAAAAATGGCGAAATGGCAAACCTCACATCGAGTTTTGCTTCGTACTCACCGGTACAAACAGAGTACTGGTGCGAGAAAGGGCACCTCACTTTAAATCCGCGCTGGTTTACACCTACCGATATTACCATTTGGAAAGAAGGCGGCAGCGAGACTAAAATCCCAAATATGTTAAAAGATGGCTGGGGCTATCAGTTCGAAGCAGCGCATGTAATGCAATGTTTAGATGAAGGCAAAATTGAGAGCGAAAAAATGAGTTGGAAAACTTCGCTTGATTTGATGAAAATCTTAGACCGTGTGCGCATTGATGCCGGAATATTTTTCCCGAAACACGATAAAAACTTATTTTCTGAAATGAAGTAAATTTATCAATTCAGATAGCTGTTTCTCCCTAATCTAAATAATCTTTTTTATTAATTTGAAATGCTTGTAAGGCGCATATTTTAACGGAATATCAATCCAGGTTGGAGTAGTTAGTCAAACCTGAAAAATACACTAGATTGTTGATAATCAGTTGATAAACTCTTTTTGTTAGTTTTTTAATTTGCAAGGTATTGTGTAAATTCGTAAAA
>JALUZN010000200.1 GCA_027011835.1 Draconibacterium sp.
AAGATAAGTTTCTTTTGGTTATTTTTCTTTTCTAATTTATCGAAGTTGTTTAATCATTGTAAATGAATTATATCTTTGTTTAAAAATTTAGGTTTGAATCCATTTAAGAAATTAGCGAACGACACGATAATTTACGGAATGAGCAGTATTGTAGGCCGTTTCCTTAACTGGTGGTTAATGCCACTTTATGTGGTGTTGTTTGCTCCCGATGTTTATGGAATTATAACCAACCTCTATTCGTATGTTGCCTTTTTTATGGTGTTTTTAACCTACGGAATGGAGACCGGTTTTTTCCGGTTTGCGGCAAAAAGTCCTCACCCCGACAAAGTGTACTCCACCTCAATTATTTCGCTGTTTACCACATCGGCACTTTTTGTTGGAATAATACTCGTTTTTAAAGAAAAAATTGCAACGTTAATTAACTATCAAAATCATCCTGAATACATTTTATGGCTGGCAATTATTTTAGCTATCGATGCGTTAACAGCCATTCCGTTTGCGCAGTTACGACTAAAAAACCGGCCACTGAAATTTGCCTTTATAAAGCTTATAAACATTGCGGCAAATATTTCGTTTAACCTTTTTTTCCTGTTGGTTTGTCCTAAGTTTGCCGATAATCCCAACTCAATTATTCACCTTATTTATTCGCCGAATATTGGTGTCGGCTATGTTTTTATTTCCAATCTTTTGGCATCGTTAATTACACTGTTGCTGCTACTTCCCGAAATTTTTAAAATCTCGTTTAAATTCGACAAAGAGTTATTGAAAAAAATGTTGGTCTACTCGTTTCCAATATTAATTGTGGGTTTGGCAGGAATTATAAATCAGAATATCGATAAAATTTTAATTCCATTTTTAATTCCCGAGAATCTGCATCCGATGAAACAGCTTGGGATTTACGGAGCCGGAGTAAAAATTGCCGTTTTAATGAACATGTTTATTCAAGCTTTCCGTTATGCTTTCGAGCCGTTTTTCTTTTCTCATTCCGAAGGGAAAGACGATAAAAATATGCACGCCAACATTATGAAATACTTCGTTATTTTCGGGCTTTTTATTTTTCTCGGAATGGTTTTTTATATCGATATTTTAAGGCTGTTAAATTGGAAACCCGAGTATTACGAAGGCTTTTCAATTGTTCCGGCAATACTGCTGGCCAACCTCTTTTTCGGTATCTATTTTGCCCTTTCAATGTGGTACAAATTAACCGATATGACACGCTTCGGAGCATACATTGCCGTGGGCGGTGCAATAGTTACTGTAACGTTGAATTTTATTTTAATTCCGGTTTTTGGATACAAAGGTTCGGCCTTTGCTGTGCTCGTTTGCTTTTTCGGAATGATGTTGGTCTCCTATTTTCTCGGTCAAAAATACTACCCAATTCCTTATAATTTAAAACGAATTGGAGCCTATTTTTTGGTTGCTGCAATTCTGTTTACATTCTCGTTTTATACAAAAAATCTAACCCCTTCAATTAAATATTCGGTCAACACATTTTTTATCTTAATCTTTTTGAGTGTTGTGTTTTTACTCGAAAAAAGAGAAGTAACAGAATTATTAAAGCGAAATAAAAATTAAATATATTTTATAAAATGAATAATTTTAAAGACAAAACAATTGCACTGGCTTGCGACCACGCGGGATTTGAAAAAAAACAAGTTATTATTGAATACCTGAAAAAAAACGGTTACAAATTTCACGATTTTGGCTGCTTTTCAAACGAAAGTGTTGATTACCCGATATATGCACATCTTTTAGGAGAAGCAATTGATAACGGCGATTTTGAAGTGGGAATAAGTTTTTGCGGAAGCGGACAGGGAATAAGTATTACTGCAAATAAACATCAGAAAGTGCGTTCAACTATTTGCTGGATTACCGAAATTGCGGCTTTGGCTCGGCAACATAACGATGCAAATGTATGTGCTCTTCCGGCCAGGTTTATTACCAACGAAGAGGCAGTTGCAATTGTCGATACATTTTTAAATACCGATTTTGAAGGAGGCCGGCATGCACGGCGGGTTAATTTAATTCCCATTAAAAAGTAAATGTCGAAACAAAAAGAAATATTTCTTAAAGATTCTGAAGTTGCATCGGATGTAAGACAACGAAAAATTATAAACCATAATATTTCGAAGTACGACGAAGCTGCCCAAAAGGGAAAGTTGCGTTATTCCGATCTTGAACTGGCAAAACAACGTGCCTCTTATTTAAAAGAGAAAGTTGTTTCGAATTTGGCAGAAAATATTCTTGAGTTCGAAAAAAATGCAATAAAAAACGGAATCGATATTGTTTGGGCACGCAACGGCGAAGAGGCTGTTTCCGAAATTTTAAAGATTGTAAAAACCTGCGAAACCAATTTTCTGGTAAAAGGAAAATCGATGATTTCGGAAGAGATTGAGTTAAACGAAAATCTTGAAAAGGCCGGGATAGACCCCGTTGAAACCGATTTGGGCGAGTTTATTGTTCAGGTGGCAGGCGAAAAACCGTACCATATTTTAACTCCGGCAATGCACAAATCGAAAGAGGATGTTGCAGCACTCTTTAACCGCGAATTCGAAACGCCACCCGATTTATCGCCCGAAGAGTTAACACTTTTTGTTCGCGAAAAACTGCGTAAAAAATTTACCGCTTCCGAGGTGGGAATTACCGGTACAAATTTTTTAATTGCCGATGTTGGAGGCGTGGCTTTAACCGAAAACGAAGGAAATGGTTTTATGACCGTCTCGTTTCCAAAAGTTCATATTGTTATTTCGGGTATCGAAAAGGTTTTGCCATCTAT
>JALUZN010000201.1 GCA_027011835.1 Draconibacterium sp.
GTACAAAATATTTTTATAATCGAACGTAAGATTTACTTTTGCCGTCGATAAATAAATTAATCTTAAAAAATCGAATAGTATGTTTATTTTAATGGTTGTTATTTTTGTTCTGGGCTACACAGCTATAGCTTTAGAACATCCGTTGAAAGTCGACAAATCGGCTTCGGCACTAATTC
Organism: Draconibacterium sp.; assembly: GCA_027011835.1. Lineage (GTDB taxonomy): Bacteria > Bacteroidota > Bacteroidia > Bacteroidales > Prolixibacteraceae > Draconibacterium. The sequence continues at coordinate 177 of JALUZN010000201.1, forward strand.
TTGGTTCAGTTATTTGGGTTGTTTATATGCTGGGAGGCGAGGGTATTTTAAGCCTCGGATTCAGCCCGTCGTGGGCAACATTTTTAGCCAGCCACCCCGATGCACACGGATTGCACGCCGTTCACGAATTTATTGTGGATCACGAAATTATTCACCACCTTGGCGAAATTAGTGAGATTTTATTCTTCCTGCTTGGTGCAATGACAATTGTGGAAGCAGTTGACCAACACGAAGGATTTAAAATTATTACCGATAAAATTAAAACAACCAATAAAGTAAAACTTCTTTGGATTCTGAGTATTCTCACCTTCTTTATGTCGGCTTTATTAGATAACCTTACCACTACTATTGTAATGGTTGCTCTTATCCGGAAATTAATTGATGACAAACAAACCCGTTGGTTTTTTGCAAGTATTGTCGTTATTGCAGCAAATGCAGGAGGGGCGTGGTCGCCAATTGGAGATGTTACAACAATTATGCTTTGGATTGGTGGACAAGTTACAGCGTTGCAAATTATTGAGGGCGTATTATTACCGAGTTTGGCGAACATAATTGTTCCGTTAATTATTCTTTCGTTTACAATGAAAGGCGAAGTAACACGACCGGTTGTTAAGGAGAATGAAACCGAAATGACAACATCGGGAGAGCGCCTGTTGTTTCTTATAATTGGAGTTGGAGGTTTGTTGTTTGTGCCTGTTTTTAAAACATTCACCCATCTGCCTCCCTATATGGGAATGCTTCTCTCGTTAGGAATTATTTGGGTTGTTGGCGAGATTATTCATAAAAATAAATCGGAAGAGATTAAAAATAAACTTAAAATTACAGCTGTTCTTCGTAAAGTCGATGTGCCAACCGTTTTCTTTTTCCTTGGAATTCTTACAGCAGTAGCAGCATTGCAATCGGCAGGTCATTTAAGTATCATGTCGAAATACCTCGACGATAAACTTGGAAACATCTATTTAATCGATTTGGCAATTGGAGTTCTTTCATCAATTGTGGATAATGTTCCGCTTGTTGCCGGCGCTATGGGAATGTACCCCATTACCGATTTGGGTGTAACAGGTTATGCCGCGCACTTTGTTCAGGATGGAGCATTCTGGGAGTTTCTGGCATACACTGCAGGTACAGGAGGTAGTATTTTAATTATTGGCTCGGCTGCCGGTGTTGCCGCAATGGGATTAGAAAAAATCGACTTTATCTGGTATTTGAAAAAAATATCGCTATTGGCAGTTGTCGGATATCTTTCGGGAGCAGCTATTTATTATGTGATGACATAGAAGTTGTTTCAAGTTAAAGTGGATTTTCGAGAGGAATATATTGGTTTTAGTGGCAAAGCTCGGTTTTATTTATGTAGCCAAAGCTACATAAATAAAAATAGCTGAAGACCAATGAAATCAAGATGTTTCTCGCAGATTTTCAATTTGGCTTTAAACAACTTCATTATTAAAAGTTGGTTGTTCATAACTAAACAAGCAGAAAAAAAAGCATTTTAAAATATTACTTATTTTAGCGAGGTATAATATTTGTTATTATACCTCGTTTTTATTTCAAGAAATAAACTAAAATACTCATGTTGAAATTATTATTGATTCAGGCAGGTACGCCAAACGCATTAGACACACTCGCAACAGAACCCAACGGAATTTCTACAAAGTTTTTCGATATGGCCGTAAAAGGCGGGTGGATTATGATTCCAATAATTGCTCTCTCTTTTATTGCCGTTTATATTTTTATCGAACGTTTTCTTGCCATCAGAAAAGCCGGAAAATTTGATTCGAGCCTGCTCGACCAGGTAAAAGTGTACATCACTTCGGGGAAAATTGAAGAGGCAATCGCACTTTGCCGAAGTAATCCAAATCCTGCAGCGCGAATGATTGAAAAAGGAATAAGCAGAATAGGTCGGCCACTTACCGATGTAAATGCTGCCATTGAAAACGTAGGAAATCTTGAAATTTCAAAACTCGAAAAAGGGCTGCCTACGCTTGCATCGGTTGCCGGTGGAGCTCCAATGATTGGGTTTCTTGGAACGGTAATGGGAATGATTCAGGCTTTTTACGATATGTCGGCTGCCGGAAATAATATTGATGTTACATTGCTTTCAACAGGAATTTATCAGGCAATGGTTACTACAGTTGCCGGACTTATTGTGGGAATTGTTGCCTATTTCGCTTACAATATTTTAGTGGCAAATGTCGAGAAGGTTGTTTTTAAAATGGAAGCAACCACCTCGGAATTTATGGATTTACTGAACGAACCTGTTTAATTGAACCAAAATGGCACTAAAACGCAGAAACAAAGTAAATGCCGCATTCAGCATGTCGTCGATGACCGACATTGTTTTTCTTTTGCTGATTTTCTTTATGGTTACATCGACATTAATTGCACCCAACGCATTGAAGTTATTGTTGCCGCAAAGCAACAATCAAACTACTGCAAAAGCAATTACTACGGTATCGATAACTGCCGATTTGAAATACTATATTAACGACGACGGAAATCTTAAACGGGTTGCCTTTAACGAAATCGAACCTTTCCTTCAAAACAAATTCGGTGTGGGTAACGAGAACATATATATCGCTCTTCATGCCGATAAGAAAGTACCTTGGGAAGAGGTGGTGAAAATTATGAATATTGCCCGCCGTAACAAGTATAAAATGATTGCTGCAACCGCACCCGAAAAATAAATGGACAATCGAAAGGAACATAGAAAGGGAATTATCGGGACAATTATATTTCATCTAATTGTTCTGCTTTTACTTCTATTCCTTGGATTTTTTACCCCGCTGCCACTTCCCGGAGAAGAAGGAATTTTAGTGAATTTCGGAAATAGCAAAAACGGATTTGGAAACAGTGAGCCTAGTCGGGCAAACCGCAAACCGAAGCCGGTAAAAACAAAAAAGAAAGAACAACCTAAACCCAAACAAAAGAAAGTTGTTCCAAAGGCAACAACTCCACCGCCGGCAGCTAAACCAAAGCCAAAACCTGCCAAAGAAGTAGCTATGACACAAGACTTCGAAAAAACAGCGGCCATTGACGCTGCTGAAAAAAAGAAGCGCGAGGAGGAGAAAAAACGGCAGGAGAAAATTAATAAGGAGCGGCAACAAAAAAAACTGGAAGAAGAGCGCATACGAAAAGAGGAGATAGAAAAAGAGCGTAAAAAGCAGGAAGAACTTGAACGAAAACGAAAGCAGGAAGAAGAACAAAAAGCCCGTGAAGAGGCAGAGCGGAAAAAACGTGAAGAAGAACAGCGAAAAATTGATGAGATAAATTCGCGAACTCAAAGTGCTTTTGCCAACAAAGGTACGGGAAGTGGAGGTAAAGGAAGTAACAATGGTAAAAGTCAGGGAGTTACATTTCCCGGTGGTAATCAAGGCGAAAAAACCGGCGATGCAAATGCAAAAAACTATGGCCAGGGTGGAAGTGGAAACGGAAATCAAGGGGCGGGAATTTCATTCAGTCTCGAAGGTCGTTCGGCAATTTCGTTGCCAAAACCCAAGTACCCCGGCGACGATGCCGGTGTGGTTATTGTTAGTGTTAAGGTCGATAAAAATGGTAAAGTTACCAATGCCGAACCGGGAGCACGTGGAACAACAATTATGAATCAAAAATTCTGGAACGAAGCAAAACAGGCAGCACTGAAAGCAAAGTTTAATATGAGCCAAAATGCTCCTGCATTTCAACAAGGAACAATTACCTATCGGTTTGTTCTCGACTAAATAAAAAACAGGAATTGTAGCTGAAAACGGGAAGTTTAGAAACGTAATATCTACAGCAGAAAACTTTGTTTGATACAAATTAAAAGTTCGCTATTTTTTAATTATAACATTAAAAGTAGTGATAGGTAACTATATTCGTTCAATTACCGGAATTAGCAGAATGCTTTAACGAACTTTAATCTTTTAAAAATGAAAACTTTAAATGTCGTCTTGGTAGTAGTTTTGTTCGCATTAATAGGCTGTAATCGTCATAAGGAGACAAAAACAGAAAAACCAAATATTGTTTTTATTCTTGCCGACGATTTGGGGTATGGCGATGTTTCGTGTTTTAACGAGAATTCGAAAATTAAAACTCCAAATATCGACGGGCTTGCTGAAAAAGGGGTAATGTTTACCGATGCACACACCAGCTCAGCGGTTTGCACGCCAACCCGGTATGGAATTTTAACCGGTCGATACAACTGGCGTTCAACGTTAAAAAGAGGCGTGTTGAGTGGCTACAGTAAAGCATTAATTGCAAAAGACCGGAAAACAATTGCCGGCTTTTTGCACGAAAACGGGTACGTAACTGCAGGTTTTGGTAAGTGGCATTTGGGGTGGGACTGGGCTCCAAACGATTCAACCGATGGAGGGATGAACGTTAAAGATCCGTCGTCGGCGCCTTTCGATGCTTCGCTATATCGAGTCGATTTCTCGAAGAAAGTGGAAAATAGTCCGGTTACTCGCGGATTCGATTATTTCTTTGGGTTTTGCGGCTCGTTGGATATGGCTCCGTATGTTTGGCTCGAAAACGATAAACCTACAATGGTTCCTACCAAAAGCACGGTAAATAAAGGGAAACAGTCGTGGTGGCGTGAAGGCCCCACGTCTGACGATTTTATTCACGAGCAGGTGTTACCAACAATTACAACAAAAACAGTCGATTTTATACGCGATAATGCCAATGGCGACAAACCCTTTTTTATTTATATGGCGCTTTCGGCACCACATACACCTATTTTGCCAACCAAAGAATTTCAGGGGATAAGTGGCCTCGATAATCCGTATGCCGATTTTGTTGTTATGGTCGATTGGGTTGTCGGCGAGGTGCGAAAAGCATTGGAAGAAAAGGGGATTACCGAAAATACGGTATTGATTTTTACCAGCGATAACGGCTGTTCGCCACAGGCCGGTTTCGAACAACTTATTTCGAAAGGACACAATCCGAGTTATGTTTTTCGAGGGCACAAAGCCGATATTTTTGAGGGCGGCCATCATGTTCCGTATATTGTTAGCTGGCCGCAAAAAGTGAAGCCGGGGAAGAGCAATCAACTTTTATGCACAACCGATTTATTTGCATCTGTAGCCGATATTTTAAATGTTAAATACAACGATAATGTGGCCGAGGACAGCTATAGTTTTTTACCTGCACTGAAACTAAAATCGAATGCCGAAATACGAAAGAGTATTGTACACCACTCGATTAACGGCTCGTTTGCCTACCGGAAAGAGAATTGGAAAGCTATATTTTGTCCCGGGTCGGGAGGGTGGAGTGCCCCGCAACCAAATTCAGAAGGAATAGAAAATCTCCCAAAAGTTCAACTTTATAATCTGTCCGATGATATTGGAGAAACTACCAATTTACAAGCCGAACATACCGGCATTGTTGAGCAATACAGAAAAGAGCTGGCTGAAATAGTTACGGAAGGAAGGAGTACCAAAGGAAAACCCCAAAAAAATGACGGGCCTCAAAAATGGAAGCAATTAAAGTGGATGGACGAATAGGAGCTGCTGAAAAATAGTATATCCCTAAAACATGGTGTGAGTTCCCGGCAAGAGCTATCTCTAAATATTAACCAACTGCAATTTGCCAAAAAACTCACGTCGTGACTTGTTAAGCATCAGATAATGAGAAGTATGTATCCGGCTGTGGTTCGGGTGTGGACATGAGCTTTACCAAAAAACGAAAAAAACTAAGCGAACATTTGTTTGTATGTAGTATATTATTTAGTTTTAATCAACTTTAACTACAACCACCTAATTGATTTTTTTTTTTGACAGAAGTTTTGATAGATATACATTATTCAATTTTACAGAACTAAAATATGTAAGCTCCTATTATACAAGCAGTGTTGGTATGTGCTAATAATGGCTAGAGATTAAATCGTTTCAAAAAAGAAATTTGTAAAAAATATGAACTTTTTAATTTTTGAAAAAACAAAGTGCCGGTTTTTAATTATTATGCTCGTTTTGTCAATGGTGGTCATGTTTTTTCTAAATTTTTATATTGCATACGAAGCTATACAATATTTAAAAAAACCGGACCTGGGAATGGGACTGATTGTTGTTGTCTTTGGCGTTTTTGCTGCCTACCTCTTTGTTATTCCACTTACATCATTTACCATATTATCGATAAGATGGGTGCGGTACGACAAAAAAAATAAATTTATTGTTCCTGTATTTTTGGGTGTTTCCGGAGTACTGGCAGGGTTAATTTTATCGAATGCTTTCGATTATTGGATGCTTATTGTTGCATTTAGTGCGCTTTTGCTTTTTTCATGTTTTCTCTGCGACCGGATAAAAGACCAACCTGTTCAGATAAACGATACTCACCGGATTGCCACAAAAGTGATGGAAGAAAAAAGCGGCGCGACAAAGAACGATACCGGACTAGATAAGAGTAAAACCGTACCCGGAGAAGAGGTAGAAGATTTAACGGGAGGCACATTTAATAAAGTAAAAGCCATTCAAATTGTTGGGTTAGTCGTGTTGTTGCCTGTGATGGCAGGATTTTCTATTAGTCCCTATATTCAGGTATTTATAAAAGTGCCTGTTTTATTGGCTTTCGGGTTGCATTTTTGGGTTACTGTTGCATTTCTTAAAAAAAACGGCCGGGCATTAAAAATTAAATACATTGTAAATTTTGGTTTTCTTGGAATTACCATTATCTTATTTTTGGTATTTTTAATTGCTAAAGGTATTTCGTTTACCAGTGGTTCGTTGGCAGTCTTCTTTTCCTTTATACTGTTAATTGCAGTTATTGTTTATCAGGCATTTAGTTATAAAAAAATAAAACAGTCGTCGCTGTTTAAAATGCTGATTATTGGAGTTGTCGGAGCAGGATTGTTGCAGGTAACTTATTTTTCGGGAAAAGTTGACCGTGGTGTTAAGAAAATTGCCTTTCCCGAAATAAATGATTTTGCGTTTAAAAAATTACAATTTTTTGAAGTCGGAATAGACGACATCAAATTAACAGATAGAATATTTTATTAAAGTTTAAATAATTTTTATAAACCCTTTTAATTTTTGATTATGAAAAGAGTATTTACATTAACTGGTTTGTTTTTAATGATTTCGTTAGTTGGATTTGGTAAAATGCGAAAACCGGAAAATCTGAATTTTAGCAATTTTCGGACACTGGTTCAGCATGTTCAAAGTATTAACAGAGCCAACCTTTTAAAATCGACGGCGATAAATAAACAGCGGCTCGATAGTGTAGTAACCGGAAGTGGTGGAAAAAATATTTATCTGTACGATGCGAACGGAAGGGTGCTTGAAGAAGCAACCTATGTACTCGATGGTGCCAGTTGGGTGGGAAGCGAAAAGACTACCTATTCATACAACTCAAAAGGTTTAGTTTCCGAATCGATATGGTTTATGGGGGGCGGAGGTCAGAATAACTGGACTATGCAAAATAAAAATAGTTTTGAGTACAACTCTGATAATTTGATATCGTCTATTATTGCTTTTATGTTGGATGAAGAATCATCTGAGCTTGTAAAGTATGCGAGATCAAGGGCTCATTATGATGACAATAAAAATATGGTTAAGGCCGAGATAGACGGATGGGATGGCAATAGTAATACATGGATTGAAGCTGTTTATGGGTCAGTAACTTATTCGTTCGATGCCGATGGAAATTTTATAGAAGAGATTGGGACAATTTACGGAATGAAATATAAAATAGAGTATTCTTACGATGACGATGGAAGATATGTTAAAGAAACTGACTCTGATTGGGATGACGATAATTCAAAATGGGTTTTTACCAATAAAATAGAGAATGTTTATTCGGCTGATGGAAATGGTTGGGACGAGGTGAACTCGGAATGGGATGAGAGCAGTTCCGACTGGGTTAAGACCGATAAAACAGCTTATATATTCGATGACGACGGAAATTTGGTACAACAGGTTAGTTCTAACTGGAATACAAGCAGTAGCGATTGGGATAATGCTACGAAACACGAGTATCTTTGCAATAATAATTACGCGCTTTCCGATTTAATTTTACCGAGTAGCTGCGAGATTTGCGGAAATCAAATTCATATGGTTACCGAGGTAAAATATTACTCGTGGGACTACTCTACAACCAAATGGGATTATGGTGGCAGTGCAATTGCTCACTATTCAGCACAGGATGTTACGGGTATCGACCAAATTAATAAAGAGCGTGTTCGTCTGTTTCCCAACCCTGCAACCGATTATGTAAATGTTCAGTTTAGTGGGAATGAAGATGCTGTTCAGTTTGACCTGTTCGATTTAGCCGGACACAAGGTGTTAAGTAAACAGATTGCAAACAACCGGCGAATTGCTTTAAAAGAGCTTTCGAAAGGTATCTATTTCTATAACTTTCAATTGAACGGGAAAACCTTTGCAGGCAAACTAATAAAACAATAGATTATAATTAAACAGTTGAGGCAGAATCTGTTCTGCCTTAACTGTTTGTTTTTAATACTAATGGTATTCTGTTTTTTACGATATTTATTTTGTAATAGGGAATGAAGGTATTTTTATTACTCACCCTGATCCATCGGCTGACGGATCGTCCTGCTTTTCATAGGAATCCCTTTGGGGCTTTATAAAGTAAGGGAGAAGAGGGAGAGTCATAATAAACTGAATATCTCTAAGTCACGGTGTGAGTTCCCGGTTAAGAGTTATTTAAACCAATTAACCAACTGTAATTTGCAAAAAAAAAACTCACGCCGTGACTATCAGACTCTTGCCGGATAACTATAAAAAGTTGTTGGAAATACACGTTTGAGTTTATATTATTCGTTTGTAAAAACCTTATTTCAATAAAGAAACCTTAGTGGCTGGAGTATTACCTGTTTAGAAATAACCTTATTAACCTTATTTTTCGCAGATAGATTTATCTTTTAAGTCCCCTGGTTATTTATGTTATTCCTTAATCAGGCAAATATCTGAAATTAACGTCATTGCGATGACGAGGAACGAGGAAGAAGCAATTTTAATAATTATCACGGACAATAGTGATTTAAAATAAGGTTAATAAGGTTCGCTACAACTTATTAGCCCAATTGGCTACTAATCTTTAAAACCTAAGAATAAGGTTTTTTTGTATCCCTAAGTCACGGTGTGAGTTCCCGGTTAAAAGCTATTTAAACCAATTAACCAATTGCAATTTGCAAAAGACTCACGCCGTGACTATCAGACTCTTGCCGGATAACTATAAAAAGTTGTGGGAAATACATGTTTGAGTTTATATTATCCGTTTGTAAAAACCTTATTTCAATAAAGAAACCTCTTAGTGGCTGGAGTATTACCTGTTTAGAAATAACCTTATTAACCTTATTTTTCGCAGATAGATTTATCTTTTAAGTCCCCTGGTTATTTATGTTATACCAATTAGGAAACAAAACACCCCATATATGCATCCAAAAAAAGTTTATGATGAGTTATAGATTGAATTATTTCAGAAGTGAGATTATCTTTGAT
>JALUZN010000202.1 GCA_027011835.1 Draconibacterium sp.
GGCATTCAGAGCTACTCTAAGAGGTGTGTCTGATGTTAAATTTTTCTTGTTTAGGGTAGCAAAAATTTATGCATGAAAAATTTAATCCACCATAAATTCAAGGTGAGCCGTAACATTACTTTATATGGGCATTCCAATTACGCATAATATTAATCTCATTTTATCGGGAAATAAATCGCAATCGGAAGATTTCTGCAAAAAAATGATGGATTTGTTTGAGCGGATACTGCACACAAATTAATTTGAGTTGCGTATTTGCTACTCCTCGTCTAAAATAAGTTGTCGGAGCATTTGCAAAGCTGTTTGCGATGAGCGAATAATATTTCGTTCGCGATTGTCGCCAAAAACAAACTTTTTTGCTTTAATACTTTCTTTTCCGGCTATAGCAATCCACACCGTTCCAACCGGTTTTTCATCGGTTCCTCCGCCGGGTCCGGCAATCCCTGTTGTGGCCACCGAATATTCTGTTTTTAAAAGTCGTTTGACGCCCGTCGCCATCGCTATTGCTACCTGTTCGCTTACTGCCCCATATTTTTCGAGCACAGATGAATCTACCCCTAAAACACTCTCTTTTATTGGGTTTGAGTAGGCCGTAACCGAACCGTTATAAAAAGCAGAGCTGCCCGCCACCGATGTAATGAGATGCGAAAGATAACCTCCGGTACAACTTTCGGCAACAGCAAGCTTATTACCACTTTTTACTAAAGAACGGCCAATTATTTCGGCAAGAGTTTCGTTGTTGTACCCAAAAATATTATCGCCAATAATCTGTTTTAGTTTCTCGATTTCTGCATCGACTGCTACTTTTAATTCCTCTGAACTGTTGCCTGTTGCCGAAAGTCGCAACCGCACCGAAATGGGGCTGGGCAAATAGGCAAGTTTAATAAATTCGGGGAGCGCTGTTTCCCAGCTTTCAATTTTTTGTGCAAGCATCGATTCGGGCAACCCCTGTGTAAGAACCGTTTTATGGTAAATTACCTTTGTTTTCCCATTTTTTAATAGCCGCGGCAATACTTCGTTGTCGATTAAATATTTCATTTCGAACGGAACACCCGGCATCGAAACAAAAATAGTTCCCTCCTTTTCGAACCACATTCCCGGAGCCGTTCCTGTTTTATTAAACAAAACGGTACACTCTTTTGGAACCAGCGCCTGATCGCGATTTAGTTTGTTCATATCGATTCCGCGCGCCACAAAACGTTTTTTTATGTGCTCGTAAGTTGCTTCGTGAAAAACAAGACTTGTATTGAAATATTCGCAAAGTGTATTTTTTGTAATATCGTCTTTTGTTGGCCCCAACCCACCAGTAATAACAACCAAATCAACATTCTTTGCAGCATTGTTTAGTGCTTCAACAATATGGTTATGTTCGTCGTGAACCGAAGTAATCTGATAGATTTCAATTCCCGAAGCATTAAATCTGTCGGCAATCCAGGCCGAGTTTGTATCAACAATTTGCCCAATCAGAATCTCGTCGCCAATGGTTATTATTTCCGCTTTCATTATAAAAGATTTGTTTCTTGTTTCTAAAATCTATCAATCAACTACAACTATTTAAAAATACCTCACTCCTCTTTTTAAAATTCTATTTTTCGAATTTCTTTATAAATTCCAGTCGCTGCAATAAAGTTGGATGCGAATAGTGAAAAAACACATACGTTTTATGTGGAGTTAAGTTGCTTAAACTTGTTACCGACAGTTTTTTCAGTGCCGATGCCAGTGCTTCGGGTTTAAAATTTACGGCTGCAAATTCATCGGCCTGATACTCGTTTTTTCGCGAAAGCATATTCATAAAAATTCCAAGAACAAACGAAACCGGCGTGTACAGAATACCAAACGCCACCAACCCGATATGGAAATTCGGCTGCTCGACACCAAGCGCTTTACTTAATGCCGGATTGTTTATCAGCAGCGAAAAGATAAACAACACAATACAGGTTTGAATAAGCGACAAAATTAACCCCTGAACAACGTGATGCTTTTTGTTGTGCCCAATTTCGTGGGCCAGCACGGCCACAATCTCATCGACGGTAAGGTCGTTAATTAACGTGTCGTACAAAACAATTCGTTTTTTTGCACCGAGACCGGTAAAATAGGCGTTTGCCTTTGTGGAACGTTTCGAACCGTTTATTACATAAATATTATCGAGCTTAAACCCAACTTTGTTGGCAAAGCTTTTTATTGCATCGCGCAGCTCGCCCTCTTCGAGCGGCGTTTGTTTATTAAAGAGCGGCACAATTAAATTGGAGTAAAACATTGCCATAAAAATTGAAAATGCGGAAATAATAATCCAGGCGTAAATCCAGAACATATCTCCGGTTTTCGAGTAGATAAAAATAATAAGTGCCAGCAAACCGCCGCCAATTAAACCGCCAACAAGCCAGCCTTTTATTTTATCGAGAACAAATGTTTTTGGAGTAGTTTTATTAAACCCGAATTTCTCTTCGATAACAAATGTATCGTACACCGAAAAAGGTGTGCTTATAATATCGGAGGCAAACATTATAATTCCGAAAAACAGGAGTGCCGCCAAAATTGCATTCGACGTAATACTCCACGCCCACCCGTCGACAAGTGCAAATCCGTAGAAAAGAAACATAGCCAGTGTAACGGCAAACGAAAAGCTGCTGCTCAGAATTCCGAAACGGTGATTTTCGCGCTGATATGCCTGCTGTTTTTTATATTTTTCTTCATCGTAAATTCCTTTAACCTCATTGGGGAGTGTGGTACTCCATTTGGTTGTATTG
>JALUZN010000203.1 GCA_027011835.1 Draconibacterium sp.
ATATAGTAGAACTTAGCTTGCAGCAGGAAAAGAGTGATGCCAATGTACCCAAGAACAAGTACAAAAGTTATGGCCTGGTTTCGGATAACACTCATCAACAAAAACGAAAGCCCCATTATAAAAACAAGTGTTGGAATGCTAATTAAGAGCAAATACGCAGCATACGAGAGCCAGTTAATTGGTATGCCGGAGGCAAGTGCATTAAAAATTAATGCCATAACTACCACTGCTATATTTAGTATTAAAAACACTTGCAAATTGCCCCAGGTTTTTCCAATTACATATTCGCCGTTAGTCATCGAGCGCATATATATTACCTCGGTTGTATCTAACTTTTTATCGCGTTTCAGAAAATCGGAAGCAAGAAATACGGCAATTATTGCCTGTGCTACATTTAAAATCAGAAGGTTAAAATAGGGAATAGCGCTTGGAATACTTCGAATTGCCCAACCTTCGCTACCGCCGCCCTCTATTATCATTCCAAAATTCATTCCGAATAAAACCAGTAACGACAAAATGGTAAAGATTTTAAAAAACCAACTTCTTAAAAGTGTTTTTCGTTCGTATTTCGAAATGGAAAGTATATTGTGTAATGATATCATTTCTCTGGTTATGAATTAAGCGGTGGTCCACTGATTGAGTTTGTTTTCCATAAAATGAACATAAGCGTGTTCGAGATTCGGAGTAATTTGTTTTCCGAAATACCCGTTTATATCGTTTGCAACCACTTGTATTTCCCATCCACCATCGATTGGTATTGTTGAAATAACCGGGTATTTTTCGTTTATTTCGAGGTACTCGGCCTCGGTGGCTTCAATCTGCCACACATTTCCTTCGGCCTCTTTTACCAACTCTTCGGGCGAGCCGGCAAATGCCAATTGCCCGTTGTTGAGCAAGGCCATATTATCGCACGTACTCGAAATGTCGCCAACAATATGAGTTGAAAGAATAATTATTACATCGTGGGTACTAATTGTTGAAAGCAAGTTTCTGAAACGAATTCTCTCTTCCGGGTCGAGGCCGGTAGTGGGTTCGTCAACAACAATAATTTTAGGGTTATTAATTAATGCCTGTGCAATTCCGAGCCGTCGTTTCATTCCTCCCGAGAGTTTATTGGCATTGCGGTCGCGGGCTTCAAACAGCCCCACTTCCTCGAGCATTTGGTCGACTGCAGTACGGCGAGCAGCCCCGTTTTTCATTCCGGCTAACCGAGCTGCATAGTCTAAAAACTCGTAGGTTTTTAATTTCGAGAAAAAACTAAAATCCTGTGGAAGATAACCCAGCATCGACCGAATCTCTTTACGGTTTTTTGCCAAATCTAAATCGTTTACCGTAACTTTTCCCGATGTGGGTTTCATTAATGTTACCAAAATACGCATCAACGTCGATTTTCCTGCTCCATTGGGGCCAAGCAAACCAAACATCCCGCTTGGAATCTCTAAATTCAGGTTCTTTACTGCATATTTCCCTCCCCGATAAACTTTATTTAAATTCTCTATTTTTATCTGCACAAATCTGTATTATTTTATGAAGTTATTTAACGTTAAATCGAAAATCTGCTCGCCCTCAAAAACTATTTATAACTTTAAACAACTTCCATTAAAACTATTTAATATTGACTCGGCTTACTAACAAAAGTTTAATTGAAAAACAACTAAAAACATCTATTATTAACCTTTTTACAAATACATTTGACACATAAAATAAACGAATGTTACAACTATTTGAGATTAATTTTTACTTGCCCGAAATTGGTTAGAAAAATTTGTTTCTAATGTGAGTCAATTTCCCTACTTTCGAAAAAATTTTAACAAACCACATTGTGCTGAAAATTAAGAGTCCTGTTCAGAAAAAGCTCTGCTTTAACAAATAAATTAGACCCATGAAACATTCATGATAAAAGATTTCACACACAAAAGCATGATTAAATTAAAGCACTAATTCTGGTTGCTGGTTACTGGTTACTGGTTACTGGTTACTGGTTACTGGTTGCTGGTCTAAATTAAAATGAGATGAAACCATCATGATAAAGGATTTCTCACACAGGAGCATGATTAAGTTAGTGCACAACTTTTCTTGTCTTGTGTCTTGATTCTAGTATCTTGATTCTAATTATTAAACACATGAAGATTAACATATTACAACTACTCGACGGAGCAAAAACGGCCAGTGGATTAACCGTTATTATCGACGTTTTCAGGGCGTTCTCTACAGCTTGCTATATATTCGACAGCGGAGGAGTAAAAATTTATCCGGTTGCCGACATTGAACTCGCCTACCAGTTAAAAGAGAAAAACCCCGACTATATTTTGGTAGGCGAGCGCAACGAACAAAAACCACCGGGATTCAATTTCGGGAACTCTCCCTCGCAGCTTAAACGCGGTAATTTGGCAGGAAAGACAATTGTTCATACAACAAGCTCGGGAACACAGGGCATTGCCAATGCAACAAATGCCAACAAAATAGTTACCGGCAGCTTTGTAAATGCCGGAGCAATTGTAAAATACATCTGGCAACAAAAACCCGAAGTTGTTTCGCTGGTTTGTATGGGATATGCCTGTCAATATCCCACCGACGAAGATACGCTGTGTGCCGAATTCATTAAAAACGAGTTGGAAGGCAGAACAAATAATTTTAGCAAAATGGTTCAACAGATGCGAGCCGGTTCGGGTGCACGATTTTTCGACCCCGAAAAACAGGAGTGGGCACCGCAAAAAGATTTTGAACTGTGCCT